>NZ_CAJULS010000060.1 GCF_910587525.1 uncultured Oscillibacter sp.
CCTTCAGGTTCAGGGCATGGGCGTGGCCCTGGGAGCCGTAGCCGATGATGCCGATCTTCCTGCCGTCCAGTTTGCTCAGGTCACAGTCCTTCTCATAATACATTTTTGCCATATTCGTATTCCTCCTTCAGTTTGCTGTCGTCATATATCGTGCTACGCCCTCGTTCGATGGCGATAGTACCCGTTTTGGCGATCTCCAGAATGCCGAAATCGGCCAGCATGGAGATCAGGGCGGCGTTTTTGTTCCGGGCGCCGAAGACCCAGACGGTCAGACACTCCCGGTCTACGTCGATGACCTGGGCCCGGAAGATGTTGACAATCTGAATGACCTCGTCCCGGGAGGCCCGGTCTGCGGCCCGGACCTTGATGAGGGCCGTCTCCCGCCGGATGCAGGTCTCCTCGTCAAGGATCTTCACGGCCTTGACGGGCAGGAGCTTGCGGCACTGGGCGGCGATCTGCTCGATCATCGGCCCGTCCGCCGCCAGCTCGATGGAGATGCGGGTGATGCCGGCTCTGTCCGTTGCCCCGGAGACGATGGACTCGATGTTATAGCCCTTCCGGGAGAACAGGCGGGACACCTGGCTCAGCACGCCGGGGGTGTCCTCCACCAGGATGCACAGGGTATAGAGCTTTCGCGTTGTCTGGTTTTTCATAGGCTGCCTCCCTCATCCAGCAGGAAATCTGTAATGGGCGATCCAGCGGCCACCATGGGGCGCACCATCTCGTCCATGTCCAGCGCGCAGTCGATCACCGCGCCGGTGCCGCAGGAGAGGGCCCGGTCCAGCGCCGACTCCATCTCCGCCCGGGTGGACGCCCGGAAACCCCGCAGGCCATAGGCCTCCGCCAGCTTCACAAAGTCGGGGCCCCGGTCCAGCGTGGTCTCGGAGAACCGCTTGCCGTAGATCAGATTCTGCCACTGGCGCACCATGCCCAGCGTACCGTTGTTGAATACCACGGTGACAATGGGAAGGCCGTAGTGCTCCACGGTGCACAGCTCGTGGCAGTTCATGCGGAAGCACCCGTCCCCGGTGATATGGAGTACCCGCTTGTCCGGATTGCCTATCTGTGCGCCGATAGCGGCCCCCAGGCCGAAGCCCATGGTGCCGAAGCCGCCGGAGGTCAGGAGCTGGCCGGGGTAGCCGAAGTGGAGGTACTTGATGGACCACATCTGGTGCTGGCCCACGTCCGTTGCCACGATGGCGTCCCCGGGGGAGCGGAGACGGATGGCCTCCAGCACCTGCTGGGGGGTGAGACAGGGGCTGTCCTCCGCCGTGGAGGGGGCCCGCAGGGGCAGAATGCGCTGCTTCCAGGCGCTGTGATCGTACTGGGGCAGGTTCTCGTTCAGCATCTCCAGCACCTTGCGGGCGGAGCCGATGATGTGGTGGTCCGTCTTGACGTTTTTGTCGATCTCCGCCCGGTCGATGTCAATCTGAACAATCTTTGCCTGTCTGGCAAAGGCGGCGGGGTTCAGGGCCACCCGGTCGGAGAAGCGGCAGCCCACGGCGATCAACAGGTCGCACTCGCCGCAGGCCACATTGGAGGCCTTGGACCCGTGCATGCCGATCATGCCGGTAGTGAGGGGATGGCTCCCCGGGAAGCCGCCGCCGCCCATGACGGTGATGGCCACAGGCGCGTCCAGCTTCTCGGCGAACGTCCGGAAGGCCCTGTCCGCCCTGCCCCGGACCACGCCGCCGCCGCAGATCAGCAGGGGGCGCTCCGACTGGGAGATCATCTCCAGGAGCGTTTCCGCGTCCCGGGGATCCGGACCCGGGTTTTTCAGGGGGTGGGCGCTGTTCAGCTCTTGCACGCCGCCCGATTCCCGGTTTTTTCGCCAGGGGATGAACGCATAGTCAATCTCCTGCTTGGGGTCGGTGACATTTTTCAAAAAGTCGATGAGTACCGGGCCGGGCCGGCCGTTGGCGGCCACGGCGAAGGCCTGGCGCATCACGTCAGGGATGGACGCGGGGTCCCGCACCAGAAATGCGGCTTTGGTGATGGGCATGGCGATGCCGGTGGAGTCCACCTCCTGAAAGGCGTCCTTGCCCAGAAGGTTCTCTCCCACGTTGCAGGTGATGAACACCACGGGGGAGGAGTCCAGATAGGCGGTGGCGATGCCGGTGGTGAGGTTGGTGGCTCCGGGACCGGAGGTGGCGAAGCACACGCCTACCTTCCCCGTGGAGCGGGCGTAGCCGTCCGCCGCGTGGGCGGCGCCCTGCTCGTGGGCGGTGAGGATGTGGCGAATCCTGTCCCGGTAGCGGTACAGCTCGTCGTAGAGGTTCAGAATCGTGCCGCCGGGATAGCCAAAGACGGTGTCCACCTCCTGCTCCAGCAGGCACTCCATAATGGCTTCAGTCGCTTTGATCTTCAAAATGTCAGCCTCCTCAAGTAAGAACCTGTATTCACAGACATTGAACGGTGTTCGGGGCGGCAAGATCCCTCTCCCATCCGGCATCCTCCGCCTGTGAATACAGGTTCTGAAAATTGCAGAGGACCGGGTGATACAAAAAGTCCGTGGCCCTGGCCGGGTCACGGACTTTCAAAAGATTGACTGCGGTTCCGGCTTCTTACCAATTATCTTCGGCAGGAACCGGGGGCCGTATTCGCTGTGTGTGCATGACCAGGCGCACTATTCTGTTTTCCGGTGGTAATTACCAGAGTCAGAATAATGTAAATAACCAGAATGCTGTTGAGAGCGAGCATGCCAGCCATGGGAGACCTCCTCGGTGCCTGTCTTGTTTTGCTATTATACCTGCCGCCTGGTGAAAGCGCAACAAGAAAATTTGCAGACCCGTTGATTCTGGATGATTTCACGAATATATCCGGATCAAAAATTCTATTTATAGTAAAATACGACAATGAAGATGGGGCGGCGCCGGGGGTGTGAGCTGATAAAATTTTCAGACAACGCCGGGCGCGGTATGACCGGCCGACCAGAAAATCCCCTGTCAATATTGAAAACTTGCGGCGAATTCCAGCAGCTCCTCCACAGAAAAGCACCCGGCGTCCAGACTCAGGATATAACCCCGTTCATTCTCCGGGCAGGCAAGAAGAACATAGCGGTATGAGCTGACCCCTGTGAGGAATCCAAATCGAATCCCTTTTTCGCCAGCCGTCCCGCATCGGCGGCGGCCATAGAGGCCGTGCTCCGCCTCCAGCCAAAACGCCGGTGCCCTCACAGTATTCCAGCAGTTCCCCCATCAGGGAGGGTGAAGGAGACACCCTCCAAAAATTTGGGCTTGACAAACCGGGCGAAGTCCTGTAATTTATTAAAAAAGCAAAACGCACAGATACGATGACAGGGAAAAAGTCCTCCTGGAGCGCTTCAGAGAGCCGCCGGTCGTTGCGAGGCGGTGCGGAAGGGAAGGACGTCACTGGCCCTTGAGTATTCCCGCTGAGCCATTGGGGTTAGGCGGGAACGGGTTTCCCCACCGTTACCAAAGGGGCGGGATTCGCGCGGCGGCGCCGTACCGATCCCGGGAGCGGGCAGTTTCTGCCAATGAGAGTGGTACCGCGGAAGTTTTGGCTTTCGTCTCTTCAAGTGAGAAGGGATGAGGGCTTTTTTTGTTGTCTGTGCCGGCTTTGAACAATCGTCAGGAGGAATGATTTATGAGGCGCATTAAAATTTTTGACACCACCCTGCGGGACGGCGAACAGTCCCCGGGATGCAGTATGAACCTCCCCGAGAAGGTGGAGATGGCCCGCCAGCTGGAGAAGCTGGGGGTGGATATCATCGAGGCGGGCTTCGCCATCGCCTCCCCTATGGACTTCAAGAGCGTGCAGAAGATCGCAAAGGCCGTGAAGAACTGCACGGTGGCAAGTCTTGCCCGGTGCGTCAGAGGTGACATCGACGCCGCCTGGGACGCGGTGAAGGAGGCCGCGCATCCCCGCATCCACGTCTTTCTGGCTACCAGCGATATCCACATGGAGTATAAGCTCCAGATGACCCGGGAGCAGGTCCTGGCCCGCATCAGCGAGATGGTGGCCTACGCCAGGGCGAAGTGTGAAGACATCGAGTTCTCCGCCGAGGACGCCTCCCGGTCCGATTGGGCGTTTTTGGCACAGTGCTACTCCAATGCCGTGGCCGCCGGGGCCACGACCCTGAACGTCCCCGACACCGTAGGCTACTCCACCCCCCAGGAGATGGGGGATCTGATCCGCTATCTGCGGGAGAATGTCAAGGGCGTTGAAAACGTGGACATCTCCGTCCACTGCCACAACGACCTCGGTATGGCCGTGGCCAACACCCTCTCCTGCATCCAGGCCGGGGCCAGCCAGGTGGAGTGCACCGTCAATGGCATCGGCGAGCGGGCGGGCAACGCCAGCATGGAGGAGATCGTCATGGCCCTCCACACCCGCCGGGACTTCTACGGCGCGGAGAGCGGCGTCAACACAAAGCAGATCTACCGCTCCAGCAAGCTCCTCAGCAACATCACCGGCGTGCCCATCCCCCCCAGCAAGGCCATTGTGGGGGCCAACGCCTTCGCCCACGAGTCCGGCATTCACCAGCACGGCGTCATCGCCAACGCCCAGACTTACGAGATCATGAACTCCACCGACGTAGGCATTCCCCAGAATACCATGGTTCTGGGCAAGCACTCCGGCAAGCACGCCCTGCGGGAGAAGCTGGAGTCCATGGGCTACGAGCTCACAGACGAGGAGCTGGAGAGCGTGTTCACCCGGTTCAAGGTCATGGCGGATAAAAAGAAGAACATCACCGGCTCCGACCTGGAGGCCCTGGTGCTCCACCGCCGCAACAACATCAATCCCACCTGCCGCCTGGTGGGCCACTCCATCAACACCAGCACCAGCGACGTTCTGCCCACCACCTCCTATGTCAAGGTGGAGCGGGACGGGGAGATGATGGAGGAGGTGGCCATCGGCTCCGGCCCCGTGGACGCCGCCTTCAAGGCCATCAACCGGATGCTGGGCATGGACATCAAGCTGGAGAGCTTCAGCCTCAACGCCGTCACCGACGGCGAGGACGCCATCGGAGAGGCTGTGGTGAAGGTCACCGACGGCAGCGAGTCCTATACCGGCACGGGCCTGTCCACCGACATCCTGGAGTCCTCTATCCGGGCCTATGTCAACAGCATCAACAAGATCATCGAGGCCGGTACGGCCCCGGACTAATGCAAGGAGTACGAGACGATGGGAATGACTATGACACAAAAGATCCTGGCCCGCCACGCGGGTTTGGACAGCGTCCGCCCCGGGCAGCTGATCCAGGCCCGGCTGGACCTGGTTCTGGGCAACGACATCACCACCCCTGTGGCCATCAACGAGTTTGAGGCGGCGGGCTTTGACCGGGTGTTCGACAAAGGCAGAATCGCCCTGGTGATGGATCACTTTGCCCCCAACAAGGATATCAAGGCCGCCACCCAGTGCAGGCAGTGCCGGGCCTTTGCCCGCCGGTTTGAGATCGACCACTACTACGACGTGGGCTCCATGGGCATTGAGCACGCCCTTCTGCCGGAGCAGGGCCTGGTGGCCCCCGGCGAGGCCGTCATCGGCGCCGACTCCCACACCTGCACCTACGGCGCCTTGGGCGCCTTCTCCACCGGCGTGGGGTCCACGGACATGGGCGCCGCCATGGCGGCAGGGGAGACCTGGTTCAAGGTACCCTCCGCCATCCGGGTGAACCTGACGGGCAGCCTGCGGCCCTATGTCTCCGGCAAGGACGTGATTCTGACCCTCATCGGCATGATCGGCGTGGACGGCGCCCGGTACCAGTCTTTGGAGTTCACGGGTCCCGGCGTCGGGGAACTCACCATCTACGACCGGCTGACCATCTCCAACATGGCCATTGAGGCCGGGGCGAAAAACGGCATCTTCCCTGTGGACGACATCACCAGGGCCTATGTGAAGGACCGTGTCAGCCGCCCCTGGGAGGCCGTGGAGGCCGACCCGGACGCGGAGTATGAGCGCACTGTGGAGATTGATCTTTCCGCGGTGGACTGCACCGTGGCCTGGCCCCATCTGCCGGAGAACGCCCGCAGCGCCCGGGAGGGCGGGGACATCGCCATTGACCAGATCGTCATTGGCTCCTGCACCAACGGCCAGCTGCCGGACATGGCCGCGGCGGCGGAGATTCTGAAGGGCCGCCGTCTGGCCCCCGGCGTCCGGGGCATCATCATTCCCGCCACCCAGAACGTCTACCGGGAGTGCATGCACCGGGGCTATGCCGACATCTTCCTGGACGCGGGGTGCATCGTCTCCACCCCCACCTGCGGACCCTGCCTCGGCGGCTACATGGGGATTCTGGCGGCGGGAGAGCGGTGCGTCTCCACCACCAACCGCAATTTTGTGGGCCGCATGGGCCACGTGGACAGCGAGGTCTACCTGGCCTCTCCCGCCGTGGCGGCGGCCTCCGGCATCGCCGGACATATTGCTCACCCTGAGGAGGTGCTGAAATGAACGCGCACGGAACTGCCCATAAATACGGCGACCACGTGGATACCGACGTCATCATTCCCGCCCGGTATCTCAATACCCAGAGCCACGCGGAGCTGGCCGCCCACTGCATGGAGGACATCGACAAGGACTTTCCCAAAAAGAACAAGTCCGGCGACATCATGGTGGCGGGGCTGAACTTCGGCTGCGGCTCCTCCCGGGAGCACGCCCCCATCGCCATCAAGGCCGCCGGCGTCTCCTGCGTCATCGCCAAAAACTTCGCCCGCATCTTCTACCGCAACGCCATCAACATCGGCATGCCGATCCTGGAGTGCCCCGCCGCCAGCGAGGGTATTGCCGACGGGGACGAGGTCTCCGTGGACTTCGATACCGGCGTCATCACAAACGTGACGAAAAATGAGACTTATCAGGCGGAGCCCTTCCCGGACTTTATCAAGGAGATTATTGCGTCGGGCGGGCTGATGGCCTCGCTGAAAGCAAAGGAGGCGCGGGCATGAACAAGACCATTGCCGTGATCCGGGGCGACGGCATCGGCCCGGAGATTGTAGGCGAGACCCTGGGCGTGCTGGACGCCGTGGCCCAAAAATCCGGCCACACCTTCACATACAGGGAAGCCCCCATGGGGGGCTGCGCCATCGATGAGTTCGGCGTGCCCCTGCCGGATTCCAGCCTCGAGACTTGTCTGGCCTCCGACAGCGTGCTGCTGGGGGCCGTGGGCGGACCCAAGTGGGACGCTCAGCCCTCCGCCAACCGCCCGGAGCGGGGGCTTTTGAAGCTGCGGGAGGCCATGGGCCTCTATACCAATGTCCGGCCCGCCCGGATGTTCTCCGATCTCTCCGCCGCCTGTCCCCTGCGGGAGGATATCGCCGCCCGGGGCATCGACTTCGTGGTGGTGCGGGAGCTGATCGGCGGCGTCTACTTCGGACAGCACACCACCGAGACAGTGGGCGGCGAGCAAAAGGCCGTGGACATCATGAGCTACACGGAGCACGAGATTCGGCGGGTGGCCCATGTGGCCTTCCAGATGGCCCGGAAGCGGCGCGGGCGGGTCACCTCCATTGACAAGGCCAACGTGCTGGACACTTCCCGCCTGTGGCGCAGGACTGTGACGGCGGTGGGGGAGGAGTATCCGGACGTGGAGCTTCTCCACATGTACGTGGACAACGCTGCCATGCAGATTGTCCGGGACCCCAGCCAGTTTGACGTGATCGTGACGGAGAACCTCTTCGGCGACATTCTCTCCGACGAGGCCAGCCAGATCACCGGCTCCATCGGCATGATTCCCTCCTCCAGCATGGGAGAGGGCGCCCGGGGGATGTACGAACCCATCCACGGCTCCGCCCCGGACATCGCCGGCCAGGACAAAGCCAACCCCATCGGCACCGTGCTGGCGGCGGCCATGATGCTGCGCTACAGCTTCGACATGGCCGCTGAGGCCGACGCCGTGGAAGCGGCGGTGGACGCCGTGCTGAAAGAGGGATGGCGCTGCGGCGACATCATGCAGGGCGGCGGAAAGCTGGTGGGCTGCCGGGAGATGGGCCGCCTGATCCGGGAGCACATCTGATTTGCTGTGAAAAAATTCCCCTGACAGCTGTCAGGGGAATTTTTATGGATTGCAGACGCGATTCGGAAATAATAAAGTTTGGGACCGCCCTTTGAATAGGGCAGTGGGTCCAGGGCAAAGCCCTGGTGGGAGTGCGGGGGCAAAGCCCGGTTACGCCTCCGGAGGCTCCGGGGCGGGGGGCTCCTGCACGGCCTCGCCGCCGGAGATGTTGATGACGGTCTGGCCGTCTCTGCCGTCTCCCGCGGCGATCTTGCCGCCCAGCAGGCCCGACAGCAGAGACTTGATGTCGATGCCCATGCCCTCGGTGAAACCCTCGGTGATCTGGGTGGTGCCGTTGACGATGTCCTGGAGGAGCTTGGCGCTGTTGCCCTCGCCGTACATGGTGATTTTCTCCACCTTGGACAAGGGCTCCGCCACATTCCGGGCGATGTCCGGCAGGGCCTGCATGACCATCTCCACCATGGCGGCCTGGCCGTACTTCTTCATGGCCTCGGCCTTGCGGTCGATTCCCTCCGCCTCCGCCAGGGCCTTGGCCTGGATGGCCTCGGCCTCCGCCTTGCCCACGGCGGCGATACCGGCGGCCTCCTGCTCCTTGGCGTACTTGGCGGCCTCGGCGGCCTTCTTGGCGGCTTCGGCGGCCTGCTCCTCCTCGTAGCGCTTAGCCTCGGCGTCCTTCTGGCGCTTGAAGAGGTCAGCCTGGGCCTCCTGCTCCATGCGGTAGCGCTCGGCGTCTGCCTGGGCGCGGATCTCCGCGTCCAGCTTCTGCTTGGCGATTTCCACCTCCTGCTTTTTCAGCTCCGCGTCCCGCTCAGCCTTGGCGATCTGGGCATTGACCGTGGCGGTCTCGATGCTCTTTTGCTGCTCCTGCTGCTGGATAGTGTAGGCGGCGTCCGCCTCGGCCTTCTTGGTGTCGGAGATGATTTTCAGCTCCGCTTTTTTGATCTCCAGCTCGTTGTTCATCCGGGCAATCTCCGTGTCGGAGAGGACCCGGGCCTCGTTGGCGGCCTTGTCGGCCTCCGCCTGGGCGATGGCCACGTCCCGGTCCGCCTGGGCCTTGGCGATGGCGGCGTTCTTCTTGATAAGGGAGGTGTTGTCCGCGCCCAGGTCCCGGATCAGGCCGTTTTCGTCGGTGACATTCTGGATATTGCAGGACAAAATCTCAATGCCCAGCTTATCCATGTCCTTGGAGGCCTTCTGCATCACCTGGTCGGAGAAGGAGTCCCGGTCGGTGTTGATCTCCTTGAGAGACAGAGTGCCGATGATCTCCCGCATGTTGCCCTGGAGGGAGTCCTGGAGGTCCCGGGTGATGTCCACGGCCTTCTTGTTCAGAAAGTTCTTGGCCGCCAGCTTGATGCCCTCCGGCGTGGGGGAGATGCGGACCTTGGCCACGGCGTCCACGTTGACGTTGATGAAGTCGTTGGTGGGGACGGACTGCTCCGTCTTGATGTCCACGGTCATCTGGCCTAAGTACAGCTTATCCAGCCGCTCGAAAAAGGGAATCTTGATTCCGGCCCGGCCGATAAGGACCTTGCCGTCCTTTTTCAGGCCGGAGATGATGTACGCCTGGTCCGGCGGGGCCTTGACGTAACCCATCAGCAGCAGGATCAAAATAATGACCACTACGATCACAATGGGCAGAAAGGAAAGAATGGCGTCAAGCATTTCAGGGACCTCCTCACGATTTTGAATTTTGGGTTTCCGTACATTCTATGGGAGAGGGCGGAATGTTTGCCGCCGGCTTTGGACCTTCGGCAAAAACCGACATACTTCCCCTTTTTATGATATCACATCTCCGGCTCCGGCACAAGGGTCAAATTTTCCCGGCGCCGCCCCCCGGGGCGGGAGGAAGAGGCGGGGGTGCTGCGTCCTGGAAGGCGCCGCGGAGGCGGAACAGGGAGATCATCAGCCAGAGGCCCAAAATACAGTAGCATGCCGCCAGAATCAATACGGCGGCATTGGTGTCATCGTTGGACGGCGCCGCGGGCAGATAGGGCGCGAGGCTGAACAGCGTCACCAGGACGGTCTGCACGGTGCGGCAGAGGAGGATTCTCCGGCTCAGCGCCTCGCCCTCCGGGTGATGGGCCTCCGCCAGGGCCGCCAGATCGGTGAGGAACTGGAAGAGAAAGTAGAGCTGGGCCGCGGCGATCACCAGATCCAGCGGCAGGAAGAGGCCGTCCACATCCCTCCCGGCCCAGGAGGCCAGCCAGTCCGCCCCGGTCCACAGCGCCATCAGGGCGCCAAGGGGCCGCAGGAGGGCCAGGTCCCGCCGCTCCTCTTTCAGCTTCTCGATGGCGGAGAGAAACAGCAGCCACCCCGCGAACCGGGGCAGGATGCTGACATTGCCCAGGTTGAAGTCCACGCAGAGAAGCAGGTATCCCCAGGCCGCGTGGGACAGGCCCTCATACATGGTCTGCCGGTCGGTCATTGGAAGCCTCCTTCCACGGGGAGCAGCGTCAGCTCCCCGGCTTTTTCTCCGTTCAGGTAGAAGTCTGCGGCGTAGCAGTCCGGGGGCAGGTACTCCCAGGGCCCGCTGCCGCCGCTGCCCCCGCCTCCGCCTCCGCCCAGGGGGATCTCGTCGCCGTGGAACGCCCAGTCGAGGTCGTTCGTGAAGCCCCAGCTGCTGCCTGTGGAGCTGGAGCCGCTGGAATTTCCCGTGCCCCTTTGCAGCTCCGGACGCTCCCCGCCAAAGGTCATGGGGGCGCAGGAGACGCCCACGCTCTGGATCTCCTGCCGTTTTTCCGGGTCCCCGGTGTAGACGGCGGTGAGGTCCGTGCTGTAATAGCCGCTGGTGAACAGCCCGCCGGGCAGGGGCGCGGGGCTGAGAACACGGTGCGGTGTCACGTAGCTTTCCTCCACATAATTGGTGGTCTGGTACCGCATCCGCAGGGTGAAGTCACCGCATTGGGCCTCGTAAACCCAGACGGGCAGGCCCAGGTTTCCGGTGACCCGCTGGTCTCCCTGGAGCACCTGGAAATCCCCCAGGGGCAGGATGACCCAGCGGTCCCCCTGCTTCTCCGCCCGGAGGGGCTGGGCGGCAAGATACCGGCTGTGGACGGTGCCGTCCCACTCGCCCAGCAGCGGAGACCACGCCACACCCACCGCCAGAAGCCCCTCGTAAGCGCCGTTTTCCACAGGACGGAGGTTGTAGATCTGGTAGCCGTACTGGGGGTCGGCCTCCGCCTCCAGTCCGCTGGTCCACAGCAGGCTGGAAGCCATAAAACGATGATCGAGATTGTCGCCGTCCGCTGCCGGCCGCAGCTCCGCCGCCAGAATATCCTGTTCTGAGAGGGGTGCGCACATGGCCCGGAATATGCCGCACTGGCTCAGCACCGCCTTGGCGTAGGTGTCGAAGGCCCCGGCGCAGGTGGTGCAGGGGGTGGTGCGGGCGGAGGCCATGGCGGCATAGGGCCGCAGGCGCTGGGGGAGGAATCCGCCGCCTGTGTAGACGCTCTGGGCCCGGGTGCCCATGAGGCACGGCCCCGCCAGCACCAGCGCCACGCACACGCTGGCCAGCGCCATGCCGGAGGGGTATCTCTTAAACCGTGCGATAGCCTCGATGCGGCGGCGGATGTTCCTTCCGCCGTTGGCCATGGAGGAGGTGCCGGGCGCGCGGGCGTATTTCTCATTGGCCATGGAGAGGAGGATGCGCCCGTAGTCCCGCCGGGCCTCCCCCTCCAGATGCTCCAGTACCCGCTGGTCGCACAGGGACTCCAGGTCGTTGCCCGCCAGGTCCGCGCAGCGCCACAGCAGGGGGTTGCACCAGTGGACGCACCGGAGCAGACAGATCAAAAGCCCCCAGGCGGCGTCCCGGTGCCTGAGGTGCAGCAGCTCATGGAGGATCACCTTCCCGTCCGTCTCCTCCCCCGCCGGCAGGGCCAGCACGGGCCGGAACACGCCGCAGACGAAGGCGGAGGACAGCCCCTTCACCTCCACTGCCGGACAGACCGGCAGGCCGTACCGCTCTGCCGTCTCCCGGATCAGGGCGGCCTGGGCCGCCCCGGCGGGGGTTCCCCGGCGCAGGGCCAGCCGCAGGCGGAGATAGACGGCGGCATACCGGGCCAGCAGCAGGGCCACGCCTGTAAGATAGACGGCGTACAGCCTCTCCGCCGCAGTTTCGGGTATTCCGTCAAACCGGGGCAGCGGCACAGGGGCAGACACGTGGGCCAATGCGCCGTACTCCCCGGTGAGAAAAGAACGCAAAAACTCCACCGCCAGGGGCCAGTTCACCAGAACATACCGCCCGCCGGAAACCGGAAGTGCCAGCACCAGGGCCAGCACGCCCCATACGGCGAACTGCCACCGGGGAGACAGCTTGTCCCGCAGCATCCATTTTACCGTCAGCAGCACCGCCGCCGCGCCGGAGGCGGTGAGGGTCTGCAGGAGAAATGACCAAATATCAGACATAAAGGACCTCCTTTCAATGATAGCGGCCTGCTGGCTATACGTCCATTTCATCCAAGAGCCGCCGCAGCTCCTCCCGCTCCTGAGGCGAGATGGAGCTCTCCTGCAAAAACGCCGCCACCAGATCCCCGGCGGCTCCCCGGTAGACCCGGCGGAGGAAGGACTGCCGTTCCCGGGACTGGCAGTCCTCCCGGCTCAGGGCGGCCCGGTAGACGTGGGGCGAATCCTCCTTGCAGATGGACACCAGCCCCTTGGCCTCCATGCGGGTGAGATAGGTCAAAACGGTGTTCCGGCTCCAGCCGGTCTCCGGCCGCAGGGCCTCTGTCAGCTCGCCCAAGGCGCTGCCGCCGGAGCTCCACAGGGCGGTGAGGACCGTCCACTCCCGGTCAGATAAATTCGACATGGCGTTGCCTCCTACAAGTGTAGTTCTGCTGATATACTACACTTGTAGGAGGGGGATGTCAAGAGAGAACACAGCGGCCAAGCCGGTGCCATGAGACGGGCGTAATGGAGCTCCGCCATCTGCCGCCGGGGCAGGCGCTGTTCTTCCTGTAGTTTCCGGATGCGTTTGAATTGCATAAAATCCCTTCTTTTTCAATGGCCCGCAACCCTCTGCGGGCCATTTCCACCGCCCCGAGACCCGGTGTTCCCAGAGGAATGAGTCCGGCCAGAGGCAGGCCCCACAGGGAAGGTCCCTGTCTCATTTATATTGAATGCCTGACCGGGCCCAATTGGCATCCTCTCTCAAAATATGCAAAATCCGCCAGTGCCCGGACGGATTCTTGTACAATCTCACAATTGAATAAATATGCAAATAGGGCGTATAATGCACCTATCATCCAACAATACAAGGGAGGACCCCATTATGAAGAATAAGAACGACATCAAAAAAATTGTGCTGGCCTATTCCGGCGGCCTGGATACATCCATCATCATCCCCTGGCTGAAGGAGAACTACAACAATCCCGAGATCATCGCCGTGGCCGCCGACGTGGGCCAGGGGGACGAGCTGGACGGCCTGGAGGAGAAGGCCATCAAGACCGGCGCTTCCAAGCTGTACATCGCGGACCTCACCGATGAGATGGTGGACGACGTCATCATCCCCTCTTTGAAAATGGGCGCCAGCTATGAGCAGTACCTGCTGGGCACCGCCTTCGCCCGGCCCATCATCGGCAAGAAGCTGGTGGAGATCGCCAAGCAGGAGGGGGCCGACGCCATCGCCCACGGCTGCACCGGCAAGGGCAACGACCAGGTCCGCTTCGAGC
>NZ_CAJULS010000061.1 GCF_910587525.1 uncultured Oscillibacter sp.
GGATATAGGGGTCCACCACGTTGCCCTTGGACTTGCTCATCTTGCCGCCGTCCAGCAGCAGCCAGCCGTGGCCGAAGACCTTTTTCGGCAGGGGCTCGCCCAGGCTCATGAGCATGGCGGGCCAGATGATGGAGTGGAACCGGACGATCTCCTTGCCCACAATGTTCACGCCGGGCCACCAGTTCTGATAGTCGTTGTACCGGTCGTTGCCGTAGCCCAGAGCGGTGATATAGTTGCTGAGAGCGTCCACCCAGACGTAGACCACATGACCGGGGTCAAAGTCCACGGGGATGCCCCAGGTGAAGCTGGTGCGGGAGACGCACAGGTCCTCCAGGCCGGGGTCAATGAAGTTCTTCACCATCTCATTGACACGGGAGCGGGGCTCCAGAAAGCCGGTGTTCTCCAGCAGGTCCCGGATGCGGTCCGCGTATTTGGACAGGCGGAAGAAGTAGGCCTCCTCCTCGGCGTCCGTCACCGGGCGGCCGCAGTCGGGGCAGCAGCCGTCCTTCAGCTGGCTCTCGGTCCAGAAGGACTCGCAGGGCTTGCAGTATTTGCCCTTGTAGGTCCCCTTGTAGATGTCGCCGTTATCGTGCATTTTACGGAAGATATACTGGATGGACTTCACGTGATAGTCGTCGGTGGTGCGGATAAAGCGGTCGTTGGAGATGTTCATCAGCTTCCACAGGTCCAGCACACCGCCGGGGCCCTCCACAATGCGGTCCACGAACTCCTTGGGGGTGACGCCGGCCTCCCGGGCCTTGTCCTCGATCTTCTGGCCGTGCTCATCGGTGCCGGTGAGGAACATGACGTCCTCGCCCCGGAGGCGGTGGTAGCGGGCCAGGGTGTCAGTGGCAACAGTGCAGTAGGTGTGGCCGATGTGAAGCTTGTCCGAGGGGTAGTAGATGGGGGTGGTGATATAGAACTTCTTGTTTTCCATGGGGAACTCTCCTTTTCGGCGGCGGCCCCGAATGAAAGGGCGCCGGAATTCACGGGTTCTTACAGTACCGCCCAGTATAGCATATTTTTCCGGCAGCTTCAAGTGCCGGGCAGGAGCCGTCCTTTTACCTTTCGTGTTGATGAAAGTCCAGTTCCTTAGTTTTTCGTTAGAATAGCTATATGGGTGATTACTTGCAACGGATAATTACCCGATAAATCCGACTTTATTTAATTATATGTGCTGTAATAATTGTGTAACTGTAAGAGTTGATTGTTATTTTGATATTATCAATTTCGCAATACCAATTCTTTCCTTGCCTGCAAATACTGCACTCCTTATCTAACACCTTATTCTTACACCATTCAACCACGTCATTGGTATCTAATCCCAGATTTTTCTTTATTCTATTGATTCCCATTTCTGTAGTATGAACTTTGTCTATGTTAGATAACAAATTTTCTTTATCCATATACTATTGCCCTCGCGAATTCCCATTTGCTACTTTGACTATATCATAGGCAATTTTTGGCTTCAACCTTATGATTTGTTAAATTGCCAGGGTTTTGAGCCAACAGCACGAAAGGTAAAAGGGACGCAGGAGCTCCTCGTGCGGGGCCGGGGACCCTCAGAAAAACAGGGGAGCAGCGGCGGCCCAGACCCGCTCTGCCACGGTGTCCGCATCCGCGTCCGCGTCGATGACCACCACCTTCTCCGTGTCTTTCAGCCGCGCGAAAGCCTCCAGGTATTTCTCCCGGGTGGCGGTGAGGCGGTCCTCCTTCTCAAAGAGCTCCGTCTGAGCGCGGTTCCGGCTGATCCGGTCCAGCGCCCGGCGGACGGGCAGGTCCAGAAAGATGGTGGCGTCCGGCCGCAGCAGCTCCGCGCTGAGGCGGTTGCTGTCGATGACCCAGCCCATGTCCACGTCCACGCTGTGGTAGGCATAGGAGGAGAAATAGTACCGGTCTGTCACCACAGTGACGCCGTTTTGTACCTGCTCCAAAATGCCGTCCCGCCGGTTCAGCACGTGGTCCAGCCGGTCCGCCGCAAAGAGCCCCGCGATCACCCGGTTGTCCGCCGTCATTCTGCCGGTCATAATCTGGCGGATCATGGCGCCGATGGGTCCGTCGGAGGGCTCCCGGGTGCCTTGGCACCGGATACCCCGCTCTGTCAGGCGGTTCAGCAGCAGCTGGAGCTGGGTGCTCTTCCCGGAACCGTCAATGCCCTCAAAGGCCAGAAAGCGGCCTGGTGTCTGTTCATTCATTGTGTCAAAACCTCACTCTTTCCATTTGGCCGATGGTATAGTCAAATAACCTGAAAATAGTTTTGCTGTTTTTCCGGCGGGATTTGCCCGCCTGCGTGTGAAACACGCCGGATCTGACTGTAAAATCCAAACCGGGGCCGCCGAAAGCAGCCTGCTGCGGCGTATGCGCCGTAACGCTTGAAACGAATTTTGATTCTTTTCAGGCTGTTTGATTATAGCATGTTTTCCGGCGGCCTTCAAGGGGCGCCGGGGCCTGCGGGGGCTGCGTTCGTTGAACCGGTTGGACCCGGCGGCCTGCCTGCAATCTAAAAATTTTTTGGCAGATTGAAAAATATTTGTGAGGTCGACCATTTTTCTGTTGAATATTTTCGAATTTATGGTATAGTAAAATATATATTTCGGTTATTTTGACCGAACACAGGGAAAACATCTATTTTTAAGTCTGGAGGAACGCAGTATGAAATACAACCGCACGTATAACTTCTCCGCAGGTCCCGCCATGATGCCGGAGCCGGTCCTTGAGGAAATTGCCGCTGAGATGCTGAATTACCGGGGCAGCGGCATGTGCGTCATGGAGATGAGCCACCGCTCCAAGGTGTTCCAGCAGATTCGGGACGAGGCTGAGGCTGATCTCCGCCGGCTCATGAGCATTCCCGACAATTACAAGGTCCTCTTCGTTCAGGGCGGCGGCACCGTTCAGTTTGCGATGGTTCCCATGAACCTGATGAAAAACGGCGTTGGATGCTACGTGGAGACCGGCGCCTGGTCCAAAAAGGCCATTGCCGAGGCAAAGAAGTACGGCGAGGTGAAGATCGCAGCCTCCTCCGCCGACAAGAACTTCTCCTATATCCCCGACTGCTCTGACCTGGACATTCCCGGCAACGCCGACTACGTCTACATCTGCGAAAACGAGACCATCAACGGCACTACTTACTTCAAGCTGCCGGATACCAAGGGCAAGATCCTGGTCTCCGACCAGTCCTCCATGTTCCTCTCCCGCCCCTGCGACGTCAGCAAATACGGCCTGATCTGGGCCGGCGTGCAGAAGAATGTGGGCCCCGCCGGCATGGCCGTGGTCATCATCCGGGAGGATCTGCTGCGGGACGACCTGCCCAAGTTCGTGCCCACCTACATGAGCTACAAGACCCATGCCGACAACGACTCTTTGTACAACACCCCCAACTGCTGGGCCATCTACTGCTGCGGCAAGGTGTTCAAGTACCTGTTGGATAACGGCGGTCTGGAGGCAATGAACAGGCGCAACCAGGAGAAGGCCGCCATTCTGTACGACTTCCTGGACCGGAGCAGGCTGTTCACCGGCGCCGTAGCGAAGGAGGACCGCTCCCTGATGAACGTCCCCTTTGTCACGCCCAGTAAGGAACAGGACGCCGAGGTGGTGGCCGCAAGCAAGGCTGCCGGCTTTGACAACCTCAAGGGCCACAAGAGCGTGGGCGGCCTGCGGGCGTCCATCTACAACGCCATGCCCAAGGAGGGCGTGGAGGCTTTGGTGGAGTTTTTGAAGAAGTACGAGGCGGAGCACGCCTGACAATCCGGGTGAAACCGGCCGGGGGACGGCCCCCGTTTCTCCCAAATACACACCATTCAGCCCGCTCATCCCCCAATGGGCGTTTACCCTCGCGCTGTCGGCACCCCTGGGGTGTGCCGAGAACGAATGAAAGGGGTATTCAATTATGTTGAAACGAGTATTGGTCACTGACGGCATGGATGCCGGCGCAATCGCCCAGCTGAGAAACGACGGTTACGAGGTGGTGGAGCAGTTCTACGAGCCCGACGCCCTGGGCGCGGCCCTGCGGGACTTTGACGCGGTCATCATCCGCTCCGCCACCAAGATCAAAGAGCCCCAGATCGACGCCGCCAAGGGCAGCCGCCTGAAGCTCATCATCCGGGCCGGCGTAGGCGTGGACAACATCGCCGTGAAGTACGCCGAGGCAGCGGGTATCGCCGTGCGCAACACTCCCCGGGCCTCCTCCAACGCCGTGGCGGAGCTGGCCATGGCCCTGCTGTTCTCCTGCGCCCGGAACATCTCCGCCGCGGGCCACACCATGCGGGAGAACAAATGGGAGAAAAAGGCCTACTCCAA
The DNA here is from genome assembly GCF_910587525.1 of uncultured Oscillibacter sp. Classification (GTDB taxonomy): domain Bacteria; phylum Bacillota; class Clostridia; order Oscillospirales; family Oscillospiraceae; genus Oscillibacter. The sequence goes on from NZ_CAJULS010000061.1 coordinate 4,297, forward strand.
GGGCTTTGAGCTGGAGGGCAAGACCATGGGCGTCATCGGCTACGGCCGTATCGGCCAGATGGTGGGCAGAAAAGGCCAGGCCCTGGGCATGAAGGTCCTCTCCGTGGTCCACCGCAACAAGCCGGAAGGCTGCGAGTGCGAGACCATGCGGTTTGTCTCCATGGATGAACTGCTGGCCGGGTCCGACATCATCGTCCTCTGCGCCCCCGGCGGGGACAGGGCCTTGGTGGATGCCGGGTCTTTGGCGAAGATGAAGGACGGTGTGGTGATTGTCAACGTCTCCCGGGGCAGCAATGTGGACGAGGGGGCCCTGCTGGACGCGTTGAATTCCGGCAAGGTCCGGGCAGTGGGCCTGGACGTGTGGATGAGCGAGAAGGACCCCAACTGGGCCCTGGCCCAGCACCCTGCGGTTTCCTGCACGCCCCACATCGGCGCGGGTACCAAGGAGGCCCAGAAGCGCATTGGCGCGGAGCTGGTGGACATTGTGGAGCATTTCGAAGCCTGATTCTGAGAAGACATCAACAGCCCCGCCCATTGGAAGTCCAATGGGCGGGGCTGCTGGTGTCTCGCCGGAACGGTCAGGATTCGTTCAGGCGGCTGAGAAGTTTTTGATAGTGCCGCCGGTACGCCGGACTTTTCCGGGGCGCCTCCTTCGGAGAGGGCTGGAACGCCGGAGAGGCCCGGTAGACCGGGCGGGCGATCAATCCCCCCAGCAGCAGCCCGCCCAGCACATCCAGCACGGAGTGCTGCTTGATGAATACTGTGGACAGGCAGACGGCCGCTGCCAGGACCGCCGTCCCCGCCCGCAGGAGCGGTTTCCCCGCCGGCCCGCGGCAGTCCCGAACCGCCAGAGCCGCACCGATGGACCCCAGTACATGGACGGAGGGAAAGACGTTGGTATTGGTATCGATGCGGTACAGCCCCGCCACCAGGGCGGTGAGAAGGTTTTCCTGAGGAAAGGCAGCCGGGCGCAGGTCCTGGCCGTTGGGCAGCAGCAGCCAGATGCACTCACTGAGAAGAAAGGCGCTTCCCAGAAACAGCATATACCGCCGGAAGGCGGCCCGGTCCCAGAACAGCAGGTACAGCCCTACGGCTGTCAGCAGAGGATACCACAGACAGTAGGGGATCACAAACCACTCGCAAAAGGGGATGTGGGCGTCGATGGGCAGCTGAGTGGCCCAGTATTGGTTCATAGGCATGCGCTCCAGAGCCAGGAACAGCAGCAGGTAGAGAGGCAGCCACAGGGCGTATTTCAGGTCCCGCCAAGGCGGGCAGCAAATGTGCCGGGAGAGACGCATGGTATCACCTGGTTTTCCTTAATTTAGTTTACCATAACACATTTGCTTCGTCGAAAACATGAATAAACTGCGAACATTATATGAATTTTGCCAAAAACCTCCCGGAGCCATGCTCCGGGAGGTTTCCGCGTGTCTTTTATTCCCACACTTACCGGTCTTCCCGAAAGTAGGCCAGGCCCAGACTGGCGGGGGGCTGCTTTTCCTTGTTGTTGCGCATGCTGGAGGCAATCAGTACGATGACCGTCACTACATAGGGCAAAATCTTGTAGAGCTGGGTGGGGATGAAGGGAATCACCAGCCGCAGGTACAGGATCATCAGTGCGCCGAAGAGCACGGAGCCCCAGATGGCGGACAGAGGCCGCCACATGCAGAAGATCACCAGGGCCACCGCCAGCCAGCCCACGCCGCTGAGGCCCTCGTGGTTCCACACGCACCCGGCGATGGTCATGATGTATACCATGCCGCCCACGGCGGAGATGCCGCCGCCGGTGATGGTGGCCAGGTACTTGTACCGCTCCACGTTGATGCCCGCCGCGTCTGCCGTGGCGGGAGACTCGCCCACGGAGCGGAGGTAGAGGCCCGTCCGGGTGCGGTTCAGGAAGAAGAACATCGCCCCCGCCAGGATCAGCCCCAGGTAGAAAAACACACTGTTGCCGAAGAGAACACCGCCCACCACGGGGATTTTCTGGAGGAAGGCGGGAAAGGGAGAATTCTGAAAGAAGCCCTTCAGTTGGTTGCCGATGGCGATGTACCCGTTCTCCCGGACCCGCATGTACTCGCCGATGAACTGGCCTACGCCGGTGCCGAAGATGGACAGGGCCAGGCCGGTGACGTTCTGATTGGCCCGGAGGGTGGTGGTGAGGAAGCTGAAGATCAGCGAGGCCAGCGCCCCCGCCAGGAAGGCGCACAGAATGCCCACCAGCACGGCGATAAAGCCATTGCCCCCGGTTCCCGCCGCCTTCTCATAGTAGAATACGCCGCCCAGGCCCAGCGCGCCGCCCATGAACATGATGCCCTCCACGCCCAGGTTCAGGTTGCCGGACTTCTCCGTCAGAATCTCGCCCAGGGTGCCGAACAGCAGCGGCGTGCCGTAGGTGATGGCGGCGATGACCAGGGCCAGAAACAGGCTCAGGAAATTACTCATGACTTTGCCACCTCCTTGTGAGCGTTTTTGCGGAAGATCAGCTTGTAGTTGATAAAAAACTCGCATCCCAGCATACAGAAGAGGAGGATGCCGGTGATGATGTCGGAGATGGAGGTGGGCACGGCCATACGGGTCTGAAGGGTCTCCGCGCCCTTGCTCAAAACCGCCAGCATGGCGGAGATGCCCACCATGGCAAAGGCGTTCAGCTGGCTCAGCCAGGCCACAGTGATGGAGGTGAAGCCCACGCCGCCGGCCACGCCGTCGTACAGCGTGTTGTTGGCGCCGGAGGCCACAATGAAGCCCACGATGCCGCTGATGGCCCCGGAGAGGAACATGGTGCGCATCATGACCCGGCCTACGTTCATGCCGGCGTACCGGGCGGTGTTGATGCTGTCGCCGATGACGGCGATCTCATAGCCGTGCTTGGTGTGGTTCATGTAGATGTGCATAAACACCACCAGCACCAGCACGATGATCCAGCCGCAGTGGACTCCCAATACCCGGGGGAGGCACGCGGCGGAGTCGAACTGGGGGATGATCTGGGAGCCCTTGCGGCCCTCCCAGGGGCCGCCCTGGAGCCAGCGGACCACGCCGATGATGATGTAGTTCATCATCAGGGTGAACAAGGTCTCGTTGGTGTTCCACTTTGCCTTGAAAAAGGCGGGGATCAGCGCCCATACGCCGCCGGCAATGGCCCCGGCGGCGCCCATAACGGCCAGCAGCACAGGGGAGGGCAGGCGGTTTGCCCAGAAGAGGGCGAAATAACTGGCGGCCACGGCCCCGGCGGTGATCTGACCCTCGGCGCCGATGTTCCAAAAACGCATTTTAAAACAGGGGGCAATGGCCAGGGCGCAGCCCAGCAGCGGCACGGCGATCTTCACCGTCTGGCGAAGGGCACTTTTTTTGCCCAGGGCTCCGGAGATGATGGTGCCGTAAGCGGTGAGAGGGTTGGCTCCCACCAGGCCCATCACCAGGGCTCCCAGCAGAAGGGCGAAGACGATGGACCCGAACCGGATGCACCAGACCTTCCAGCCCTCCATACCGTCCCGCTTCGCAAGACGGATCAGAGGTGTTCTCCTCTCATGGTTCATCTATGCCCCCTCCTTTCCGCCCAGGCGGGTCATCAGCAGGCCGATCTGGTCCTTGGTGGCGCTGCGGGCATCCACCACGCCGCTGACCTGGCCGCCGCAGAGCACCAGGATGCGGTCGCACAGCTCCAGCAGCACGTCCAGGTCCTCGCCCACGTAAATCACCGCCACGCCCTTCATCTTCTGCTCCGTCAACAGGTTGTAGATGGTGTAGGAGGTGTTGATATCCAGTCCCCGCACCGCGTAGGCAGTCATGAGAACCGAGGGGGTGCTGGCGATCTCCCGGCCCACCAGCACCTTCTGTACGTTGCCGCCGGACATGCGGCGGACGGGGAACTCCGTGTCCGGAGTCACCACCTCCAGCTCCTTCCAGATCTGCATGGCCAGGGCATTGGGATCTTTGCGGTTCAGGAAGGCCCCCTTGCCCTTCTTCCAGGAGCGGAGCATCATGTTTCCTGTCATGCCCATGGAGCCGACCAATCCCATGCCCAGCCGGTCCTCGGGAACAAAGGCCATGGCCACCCCCGCCTTTTTGATCTGCATGGGGGTCCTGCCCACGAGACCCATGGGGCCCTTTCCCTCGGGAGTGTAGACGATCTCGCCCTGGGCCACGGGGTAGAGGCCGGAGATGGCCTCCAGCAGCTCCCGCTGCCCGGAGCCGGCAATGCCGGCGATGCCCAGGATCTCGCCGCCCATGGCGGTAAAGGAGACGCCGCTGAGCTTTTTCACGCCCTCGCCGTCCAGACAGGTGAGGTCCTTGACCTCCAGCCGGGGTACGGGAGATTCGTACCGGGGCCGGTCGATGTTCAGCGTTACGGCGTGGCCCACCATCATGTCGGTGAGGGCCTGGGGATTGGTCCCGGCGGTGTTGACGGTGCCGATGTACCTGCCCTTGCGCAGCACTGCCACCTTGTCGCTGAGGGCCATGACCTCGTGGAGTTTGTGGGTGATGATGACGATGGCCTTGCCGTCGGCCTTCATGGCCCGCAGCACGTCAAAGAGCTTGTCGGTCTCCTGGGGGGTGAGGACAGCGGTGGGCTCATCCAGGATCAGGATTTCCGCCCCCCGGTAGAGGACCTTGACGATCTCCACCGTCTGCTTCTGGGAGACGGACATGTCGTAGATTTTCTGGGCGGGATCAATGTCAAAACCATATTTTTCGCAGATGGCCCTGACCCGGCCCTCGGCGGCTTTGATGTCCAGCTTGCCGCCCTCCTCCAGGCCCAGGACGATGTTCTCCGTGGCGGTGAACACGTCTACCAGCTTGTAGTGCTGGTGGATCATGCCGATGCCGTTGGCAAAAGCGTCTCTGGGGGAGCGGATGGAGACGGGCTGTCCGTTTACGAAGATCTGCCCCTCGTCGGGGAAGTAGATGCCGGAGAGCATGTTCATCAGCGTGGTCTTGCCGCTGCCGTTTTCTCCCAGCAGGGAGAGGATCTCCCCCCGGTTCAGCCGCAGGTCGACGCCGTCGTTGGCCACCACTTCGCCAAAGCGCTTGGTAATGCCTTTGAGTTCAATGGCGCAAACAGCATTTTCCAAATACGGTCACATCCTTTCTATGAGGTCCCGGCGCAGAAAAACGCTGAGCCGGGCGGAGTCCGGATGGGTGTTGATAAGGTTTAAGGCCGCCCTTTTCAAAGGGCGGTGGGGCCTGGGGCAAAGCCCCAGCGGGGGTGCGGGGGCTTTGCCCCTGTGGGATTGGGCGGAGCCCAATAACGGTATCTGCTGTTAAGGCAAATGTATGGAAACCATTTGGTTTTGGCGGAGGACGCTGTTTGCGTCCTGTGGGCTGCAAAGGCGTTCCCGGTTCCGGCTTTTACTTCTAAACAGGCTTTAAGCCCTGTTTGCGCTTTTTTATAGACGCGAGTTGGAGTTTCGCGCCGTGCGCGGCGCGGCCCCAGGACCCCTCAGCCTTTGAAAAGGCTGGCGAAACTTTTATCCGCGCTTCGCGCTCCCCTTTATGCGTAAGTTCCGCATTTCTTGTAAAAACAGGGGCCCCCCGCGGGGCCCCTATGGAGTTCTTCTGTTGATTAGCCGTATTCCTCGTTCAGCCGCTCGATCCCGTCAATGGGCAGATTGAAATACGGAGCGGACTGGAAGTAGGACTCGTGGAACGCGCCGTCAAACACGGCCTCCTCGGAGTCGGGGGCGAAGTCCCCGTCGGTATCCAGGGCGAAGGCGGTCTCCAGCTTCGCGCCCGCGATGGTGAAAGTGCTGGTGTCAAACACCTGGAGCTTGCCGGAGCGGATGTCGGCCTCTACCTCGGCCAGCTTCTCGGCGGTGCCGGGGGCGGCGATTGCCTCGTTGAGGTCCGTCATCACCACGGCGTCCATATCCATGCCGTGGCACCAGTCCTGATCGAAGCTCTCTCCGTTGGCCACGGACTCGATGGCGTACTCAAAGTAGGGCGCCCAGTTGATCCGGGTGCCGATCAGGGACGCCTCGGGGGCCACGGAGATCATGTCGTTGTTGTAGCCAGTGTGGAACACGCCCTTGGACTGGGCGGTGGTGGCGGGGGTGGTGTTGTCGGAGTGCTGGGAGATCATGACGCAGCCCATGTCCGCCAGGGCGGAAGCGGCGTTGGCCTCTTCCGTGGCGTCGGACCAGGAGCCCACGAACTGGACCTTCATGGTGACGCTGGGGCAGACGCTCCGGGCGCCCAGGAAGTAGCTGGTGAAGCCGGAGACCACCTCGGCGAAGGAGAAGGCGCCCACGTAGCCGATGACGGCCTTGTCGGCGGTGATGGTCCCCTCGTCGATCATCTGCTGGAGCTTCATGCCCGCCACCACGCCGGCCAGGTAACGGCCCTCGTAGATGTTGGCGAAGGCGTTGTGGGTGTTGTCCAAACCGTCGCCCCAGGAGGCCTGGTTGGTGCAGGAGATGAACTCGATGTCGGGATAGTCCGGGGCCACCTTCAGCATGAAGGGCTCGAAGCCGAAGGAGTTGTTGATGATGAGGTCGCAGCCCTCGTCCGCCAGCTCGATGTTGGCGTCCTCGCAGCCGGAATCCTCGCCGATGTTCCACTTGACCACCCACTCCACGCTGATGCCCTTGGCGTCCAGGGCCTCGGTGGCGGCCTCCTTGCCGCGGATGAAGTTGTAGGTGTAGCCCTGGTCGTTCTCGTCGCCGATGCAGATCAGGCCCACCTTCACGGTCTTTCCGGCGGGGGCGTCGGTGTTCTGGCCGCCGTCGGGCTGGGACGCGCCGCTGCCGGCGGGCGGGGTGGTTTCGCCCCCGTTGCCGCCTCCGCAGGCGGCCAGGCTCAAAACCATCACCAGGGACAGCAGCATTGCAAGAAACTTCTTCATTCTGGTTTTCCTCCTTAAAAATAAATATGGAAAGGAACCGGACAAGGTGGGATTTCCTCGTCACTTATCATCATACAAGAAAAAGTCCGAAAATACAATCAAATTTTTCTTGTTTCCGGTAAAAATACGATGTAATTTTTCGCCGGACCGCTCCATTTTTTTACAGATCTGTCAAAGGAGGTCTCCCCCCCGCCGGTACCGGCGGGTCAATCCAGCGCAATGCGGCGTTCCGCGAAGGCCGAGAGCAGGCGGTCCATGTCGGAGGGGATGGAGATGGGCTCGCCGCAGAATTTGATGGCGTTGGCCACGTCCTTGAGGCCGTTGCCCGTCACAACGCCGACCACGGTGTCGTTCTTCCCGATGACACCGGCCTCACAGAGCTTCTTCACCCCCGCCGTGCCGGTGACGCCCGCCGGCTCGCCGAAGACGCCGCAGGTGCGGCCCAGCAGCCTCTGGGCGGCCATGATCTCCTCGTCGGAGACGTTGACCACCAGACCCTGGGACTCCCGAATGGCCATTAGGGCCTTGTCCGCGTTCCGGGGCACGCCCACGGCAATGGAGTCCGCCAGGGTGTTCTCCTCCATGGGGTGCCAATCCTCCCCGGTCTCAATGGCCCGGTTCAGGGGACAGCAGCCCGCCGCCTGGGCGGAGACCAGGCGGGGGAGGCGGTCAATGAAGCCGATGGCGTACAGGTCCTTGAGCCCCTTCCAGAGGCCGGCAATGGTACAGCCGTCGCCGACGCTGATGGCGATGTAGTCCGGCACCTGCCACCCAAGCTGCTCCATAATTTCCAGGGAGACGGTCTTCTTGCCCTCGGAAAGGTAGGGGTTGATGGCGGCGTTGCGGTTGTACCAGCCCCAGCGGTCGATGGCCTGCTTGGAGAGCTCGAAGGTCTCCTCATAGCTGCCCTGGACGGAGATGACGGTGGCGCCGAAGGTCATCAGCTGGGCCACCTTGCCCTTGGGGGCCCGGGAGGGGACGAAGATGTAGGTGGCCAGGCCCGCCGCCGCGGCGTTGCCCGCCAGGGATGAGGCGGCGTTGCCGGTGGAGGAGCAGGCAATGACCTGCGCCCCGGCCTCCCGGGCCTTGGCCACGGCCATGGCGCTGGCCCGGTCCTTTAAGGAGGCGGTGGGGTTCTGGCCGTCGTCTTTTACCCACAGGCGTTTCAAGCCCAACTGCTCCGCAAGACGGGGCTCCTCGTACAGGGGAGACCAGCCCACCCGCAGGGGTGTGGGCTCCGTGCTGTCCTCGATGGGCAGCAGCTCCCGGTAGCGCCACATGGAGCGCTCCCGGCGCTCCGCCAGCTTCTCTTTCGTCAGCCGGGTCTTGATGTACTCGTAGTCATAGACGATGTCCAGAATCCCGCCGCATTCGCAGGTGGTCAGGTCCGGCACGGCGGGGTAAGTCCTGCCGCACTTGACGCATTTGCCGTACTTTACGTTTTTCATTTCGTCTCCTCCGTCAGAATTTGTGATTCTTCCGCCGCCTTTTCGGACGGGGCCTCCGCCGGGCGCAGGATCTCCGTCACCACGCCGCCGCAGATCAGCGCCACGCCTGCCAGCATTCGCCCGCTCATCCGCTCCTTCAGCAAGAGCGCTGAGAGGATGGCGCAGAAGATGCTCTCCGTGGATAGAATCAGGGTGCAGCGTACGGGGTCCAGGTATTTCAGGGTGAAATTTTTAATGAGGTAGCACAGCACCGTAGGCACCGCGGCCAGATACAGCACCGACAGTACCGCCGGGCGGGTATAGGCGCCTCCCGTCCCCTGGAGAAGCGTCAGCACGCCCATGCAGACGGCCGTGGTGAGGAACTGGAAAAAGGAGATCTGGACCCGGGAGTCATCGCCTGCCAGCCACACCAGCAGGAGACTGTTGAGGCCATAGGTGGCGGCGTCCGCCAGCAGAAGCAGATCCCCCGGGGCCACGGTGCCCAGGCCCCCTGTCAGACTGAGAAGGCCCACCCCCGCCAGGGCCAGGACCGCAGCCAGCAGAGAGCGCCGGGCGGGCCGCACCCGGAAGAACAGGGCGTAGAGGAAGGGCATCATCACGATGTTGGTGGCCGTCAGGAAGGATGCTTTGGCGGCCTCGGTTACGGCCAGGCCGAACATCTCCAAGGTGAAGGTCAGCGCCGTCAGCAGTCCTATGGCGATGCCCGTCCGCACGGCGGACTTTGTGGGATGGCGGAGCTGTTTCCAGAACACCAAGGCGGTGAGGAGGCTTCCCAGGGAAAAGCGGCAGAACACAATTTCGAATTGCAGCATGCCGCTGTTGATGCAGTACTTGGAAGCCACGAAGCTGCTGCCCCACATGGCTGAGGCGGCCAAAAGCAGCCAGGAGGCATTTCGCTTATTCATTTTTATCACTTCCTCATAAAGGGGGGGGTCTGCGGGGGACGAGGGGGTTCCCGCCGCGGGCGGGGACGGGGGTGCACGGCTTCGCCGTGC
>NZ_CAJULS010000062.1 GCF_910587525.1 uncultured Oscillibacter sp.
CCCGGGCCTGCTGGATGATGCCCACATAGGTGATGTCGTGGCTGGCCATGGCGTCGAAGCGGATCTGGAGCTTTTCCGGGTCGCCGGAGACGCTGTGGGCCTGGAGGATCTGCCAGGCCAGGGTGCGCCGCCGCCCCTCCTCGGGGGTGACGGGGGCGGCGGTGTGCAGGGCGCCGTTGGAGAGAAAGACGCCGGTATCGTGGAGAGTGAGCATGACGGGGACCTCCCTCAGAATTCAGAATATTGGATGCCGGGGACCGGGGGTCAGCAGCGTTCCGCCAGGGGGACGTATGGCGTCCGCCTGGAGACGGTTTTGTAGGCGGGGCGGATGATGCGGGGGTCCTCGGCGCAGCACTCCTCAATGCGGTGGGCGCACCAGCCGGGCATCCGGGCGCTGGCGAAGAGGGCGGTGTACAGGTCCGCGGGAATGCCTAAGAGCTTGTAGACAAAGCCGGAATACAGGTCCACGTTGGCGCAGATGGGCTTGTCGGTATCCCGCTCGTTCTGGAAGACCTCCGGGGCCAGCCGTTCCACAGATTCGATGAGATCCAGCTCCTTGACCATGCCCTTCTTCTCCGCCAGGTGGCGGGAGAACTGCTTGAGGATCTCCGCCCGGGGGTCGGAGAGGGTGTAGACCGCGTGGCCCATGCCGTAGATGAGGCCCGTGCCGTCCCCCAGCTGGCGGCGGAGGATGCGGACCAGCTGGTCTTTCACCTGGCCGTCGTCGGTCCAGTCCCGGACGGCCCGCTTGAGGTACTGCATCATCTCCACCACCTTCACATTGGCGCCGCCGTGGCGGAAGCCCTTCAGTGCGCCCACCGCCGCGGCGATGGAGGAGTAGAAGTCCGTACCGGAAGAGGTGAGGACGCGGCAGGCAAAAGTGGAGTTGTTGCCGCCGCCATGCTCGGCGTGGAGAATCATGCAAAGGTCCAGGAGCTTGGCCTCGTCGTCGTCAAACTTTGTGTCCTCCCGCAGGGAGTAAAGGAAGTTTTGGGCCACGCTCATGTCCGTCCGGGGGCGGTGGAGGTACAGGCTCTCCCCGTCGAAGTAGTGGCGCTTGGCGGCGTAGGAGTGGGCCACGATGGTGGGCGTCCGGGCCACCATGCGGAAGGACTTGAAGAGCTCGTTCTCCAGCGTCATGTTCTCCGCCTCGCCGTCGTGGGAGTGGAGGGCCACGATGCAGCTCTCCAGCTTATTCATAATGTTCTTGTTGGGGGAGCGGAGAATCATATCCTCACTGAAATAGCCGGGGAGCTGGCTCCACTTGGCCATGAGATACTGGAACTCCGTCAGCTGGGAAGCCGTGGGCAGCTGGCCGAAGAGCAGCAGGTACACCGTCTCCTCAAAGCCAAAGCGGTCCTCGGCAATGCACTGGCTGATGAGGTCCTGGATGCTGATGCCCCTGTAGAAAAGCTGGCCCTTCTGAGGGACCTTCTTCCCGTCCACCAGGTCGTAGCCGTCCACGTCGCCGATGGAGGTGATGCCGGCCACCACGCCGGTGCCGTTGGGGTACCGCAGACCCCGCATGACGCCCTCGCCGGACTGGCTGGAGGGGAAGATGTCGTTTTCACGGATGAAGTCCTCGGAGCCGCTGACGAAGGACAGCGAGGACTCGATCAGATCCTGGTGCCGGAGCATCCGGCGCAGGTCCCGGTCAACTTTGTAAGACATATGTTATAACCGCCTTTGACTCAAGAATTGCCGGGAGGGGCCCGGCACGGAGTCCTCCCGGGTCTCCGCATACTGATGATAGTATTGTGCATTATACCCGAAACCGGGGCGCTTTTCAATCTCGTCCGGGTCCGCCTGGGCAGAGGGGCTGTAATTTTCTACAATTTGAACAAAGGAAGGATTTGCATTTTCTGTTTAGCTGTGATATACTGTGGTCCGGCCCAGGTGCCGGGACAGTTCCGGCGGGCCGTATTATCAGCCCTGAGGCGGTTCCGCCTTCCGTTTTGGACATGATTCCCCAGGACCTGACACTAATTTTTACGAGCTGCGTTTTTGTTTGAAGCGCGACCGATATGGGCCGGAGATTTTTCCGTCCGGCTTCTGCCGCCGCCGGTATGAAGCGGCACTGGGTGGGCAAACTGTTCTTATAAAGTACCGGGACGGCTTGCCGCCACAAAAGAACATCCTTGAAAAGAGGGTCAGACTTTGACGAAGTATATTGTACAGGGCGGAAAGCCCCTGTTTGGCGAGGTAGAGATCAGCGGCGCGAAGAATGCCGCCGTCGCCATTATTCCCGCCGCTCTGATGGTGGACGGCGTGTGCCGGATCGAGAACCTGCCCCAGATCTCCGATGTGACCATGAGCCTGAAGATTCTGGAAAATCTTGGGGCTCAAATCCGCGTTGTCAACCGCCACACGGTGGAGATCGATTCCACCTGCATCCGCTCCACCCGGACCGACTACGAGCTGGCGCGGAAGATCCGTGCCTCCTACTACCTCATAGGCGCCCTGCTGGGCCGTTTTGGCCACGGCGAGGTGGCTATGCCCGGCGGCTGCAACTTCGGCGGCGTCCGGCCCATCGATCTCCACGTCAAGGGCTTTACCTCTCTGGGGGCCAAGGTGACGGTGGAGGGCGGCTTCATCCGGGCCGCTGCGGACCGTCCCCGGCTCAAGGGCGCCAACATCTATCTGGACGTGGTCTCCGTGGGCGCCACCATGAACATTATGATGGCCGCCGCCATGGCCGAGGGGAATACCGTGATCGAAAACGCCGCCCGGGAGCCCCATATCGTGGACCTGGCCAACTTCCTCAACTCCATGGGGGCCAACATCCGGGGCGCCGGCACGGACACTATTAAGATCCGGGGCGTAGAGCGGCTTACCGGCGGCACCTATGCCATCATTCCCGATCAGATCGAGGCGGGCACTTATATGGCCGCTGTGGCTGCCACCGGCGGACAGATTCTCATCAAGAATATTATTCCCAAGCACATGGACTGTATCACCGCCAAGCTGGTGGAGATGGGTGTGGAGGTGGAGGAGAACGAGGACACCCTCCTGGTCCGCCGCAGCGGTTCTCTCCAGCGCACCAACGTCAAGACCCTGCCCTACCCGGGCTTCCCCACGGATATGCAGCCCCAGATTACCACCGTTCTCTCCCTGGCGGAGGGCACCTCGCTGGTGACGGAAGGCGTCTGGAGCAGCCGCTACCGCTATGTGGACGAGCTGCGGCGCATGGGCGCCAGGATCCAGGTGGACGACAAGACCGCCGTGGTGGAGGGCGTGGACCATCTCACCGGAGCACCCATCCAGGCCAGCGACCTGCGGGCCGGCGCGGCCATGGTCATCGCGGCCCTGGCCGCCCACGGCGCAAGCGAGATCAGCCACGTGCAATACATTGAGCGGGGCTATGAGAACATTGTGGAAAAGCTCCGGGCCGTGGGGGCGGATATCCGCTCTGTGGAGGAGCCGGACCAGCGGGAGCTGGGTGTGGGTTGACGGCGGCGCTGCCCCTGCTCTGACGCCCGTGGGCGTACGGCCCGGACAGAGCGAATAATTATACACATATCGATCCGTTGCGTCCGCGATGGGAGGATGACGGCCTTCGCCGGCGGCCTCCCTGGCGGGCGCATTCACTTTTTCAGAAATGGGGTACATTTTTTGACCACTGTACACACGCTTGCCAGCGGATCCTCGGGAAATGCGCTGGTGCTCTCCTGCGGGGATGTGCACCTGCTGGTGGACGCCGGAATCTCCTGCCGCCGCATCGGGGCGGGGCTGGGGGAGCTGGGGCTGGAGCCGGCGGACCTCGCCGCCGTCTTCATCACCCACACCCACACCGACCACGTCTCCGGCCTTCGGACACTGCTCAGGCGCACGGAGATCCCCGTCTATGCCACCGGGATCACGGGGCGGACCCTGGCCGTCCGCCTGCCGGAGCTGGCAGGGCGGCTGGAGGAGCTGCGCCGTCCGGTCTCCCTGGGGGCGGTGGAGGTCACGGCCTTTCCCACTGCCCACGACGCCCCCGGCTCCTGCGGGTTCCGGTTCGACACTCCCGACGGCGCCGTGGGACTGCTGACGGATACCGGTTATGTCACCGAGGAGGCGGCGGACGTGCTGCCGGGCGTGGCTCTGGCGGTGCTGGAGGCCAACCACGATGTGGAGACTCTCCGCAGCGGGCCCTACCCCTACTATCTCAAACGGCGCATCCTGGGCGATGAGGGCCACCTCTCCAACGAGAGCGCCGCCCGCTTTGCGGTCACACTGGCGGAGCAGGGGACGGCGGAGATTGTCCTGGCCCATCTGAGCAGGGAGAACAACACCCCCGCCATGGCGCGAAACGCTGTGGAGACGGCCCTCTCCGCCGCGGGTCTCTGTCCGGCGCTGTCTGTGGCTCCCCGGGATACCCTGGGACAGGCCCATGTGGTGAGGGGAGGGACCATATGCAGAAAGTGACTCTCCTCTGTGTGGGGAAGATGAAGGAGAAATTCTATATCGAGGCGGCGGCGGAGTACACCAAGCGCCTCAGCCGCTGCTGCAGACTGACGGTGATCGAGCTGCCGGAGGAGCGGCTGCCAGAGAATCCCGCTCCCGCCCAGATCGAGGCGGCCCTGGAGCGGGAGGCGGAGGCCATTCGGGGAAAGCTGCCTCCCTCGTCCCGGGTGATCGCCCTCTGCATTGAGGGGAAGCTCTGCTCCAGCGGGGAGCTGGCCCGAACCATGGCCGCCTGGGCCAATGGGACGGCCAGCGGACTGGAGAAGCAGCTGGTGTTTTTGATCGGCGGATCCCACGGGCTCCATGGGTCTGTCAAAGCCCAGGCGTGGGCCCGGCTGTCTATGTCCCCCATGACCTTCCCCCACCACCTGGCCCGGGTGATGCTGCTGGAGCAGATCTACCGGGCGTACCAGATCAATGCCGGGTCGAAGTACCATAAATAGAAAGCAAACGTATGCGTTCCGCCGGAAAATCAAGAAGGAGGTATTGCGGTGAACAGCGGTGATCTGGAGAGGTCCTGTCCGGATGCGGGGCTTTCGGATGAGGAAAAGGCGCGGATTGCCCGGCGTTTCTGCAGGGGAGCCATTTTGGCAGACATTGCCTCCGCATTGTTTTTCGCCCTGGTTCTGACACTCATCCTCCTTAGCCGCTTTTCTGTGCGTCTGCCGGACCCTTTGATTTTCCTCCTTCTGGCCGCCATCCTGCTGTCCATGGTGGGAGTTCTGCTGGGGGAGCTGCTGGTTTTCCGCCGCTGTCCCTTCTGCGGAAGGCTGCTGCTGAGGCGGGACTGGGCGGCAGGAGTTCTCCGCTGGCGTTTTTTCCGCTGTCCGGACTGTGACTTTACGCCGCATTGGGACAAAGAGCACGGGGAATTGAAATAGGCGCCAGCTTGTCGAAAAACGCCAAATAGAACATAAAAGGCCTAAACGGGGGAACACAAGGGGGCGGCGTCCGCCCCGTATGGGATCGAATGTCTGCAAAATGCGGCTCCGGAGCTTCTCCGGAGCCGCATTTTTGTCCTGACGGAAAACAGCAGGCAATTCTTGACAAGGAAGCCCCTGCCCCGTATAATGATTTTATGCGGTATGAATAATTTTCCCTGCCGCACTTCGCCGGTTGTTGGGGAATTTCGTCAAATCCACGATCCGGCGCTTTGACGTATCAAAATAAGGAGGAGCAGAAATATGGACTTCATGAAGGAATATGAGAAATGGCTTGCCAGCCCCGCTCTCAGCGCCGCGGAGAAAGCCGAGCTGGAGGCCATTAAAGACGACCCCAAGGAGATTGAAGGCCGGTTTTACGGCCCGCTGGAGTTCGGCACCGCCGGCCTGCGGGGCACCATGTATGTGGGCCTCCACAATATGAATATCCACGTCATCCGCTGGGCCACCCAGGGCTTTGCCGACGTCATCTGCGCCGAGGGCGAGGAGGGCAGGAAGCGGGGCGTTGCCATCTGCATGGACTGCCGCAACCACTCCATGGAGTTCGCCCGGGCCGCCGCGGAAGTCTGCGCCGCCAACGGCATCCAGGTGAAAATTTTCGAGTCCCTGCGGCCCACGCCGGAGCTGAGCTTTGCCGTGCGGGAGTACCGCTGCCAGGCGGGCATCAACGTTACCGCCAGCCACAACCCCAAGGAGTACAACGGCTACAAGGTCTATTGGGAGGACGGCGCCCAGCTGCCCCCCCGCCACGCCGACGCCATCGCCAAGCGGCTGGAGGAGCTGGACATCTTCAATGATATTAAGACCATGCCCTATGACGAGGCTGTAAAGGCGGGCCTCATTGAGGTCCTGGGAGAGGAGACCGACGAGAAGTTCCTCGCCAACGTCATGGCCCAGGTCAACGATGCCGGGACCGTGGCCAAGGCGGCGGACACTTTCAAGCTGGTCTATACCCCCTTCCACGGCACTGGCCACAAGCTGATCCCCGAGGCCCTGAAACGCTTGGGCATCAAGCACCTGATCTGTGTCCCCGAGCAGATGGTCATCGACGGCGACTTCCCCACGGTGGTTTCTCCCAATCCGGAAAATCCCGAGGGCTTTTACCTGGCGGTGGATCTGGCCAGGAAGGAGGGCGCGGATTTCATCCTGGGTTCCGACCCCGACGCCGACCGGGTGGGCATCATGGTCCGCACCAAGGACGGCAGCTTCAAGACCATCTCCGGCAACCAGACCGGCGTGCTGCTGCTGGATTACCTCATCGGCGCCATGAAGCGCTCCGGCAGGCTGCCGGAAAAGCCCGTGGCCCTCAAAACCATCGTCACCACCGAGATGGCACGAAAGGTGGCGGAGGTCAACGGCCTCCAGTGCTTCGACACCTTCACCGGCTTCAAGTTCCTGGCGGAGAAGAAGGACAAATTGGAGAGCACCGGGGAGGGAACTGTGATCTTCTCCTACGAGGAGAGCTACGGCTACATGCTGGGCAGCTATGTCCGGGACAAGGACGCCGTCACCGCCGCCCTGATGCTCACCGAAATGGCCGCCTGGTATGCCGCCCAGGGAAAGACCCTGGCGGACGCCCTGGAGGGCCTGTACGAGAAGTACGGCTATTACGCCGAGCACACCTACAACCTGGTCATGCCCGGCCTGGACGGTCTGCGGGACATGGCCAACCTGATGAAGTCCCTCCGGGAAAATCCCCCGGCGGAGCTCTCCGGCGTGAAGGTTCTCCAGTTCAAGGACTACGCCGACGGCTCCGTTACCGACTGTGCGAGCGGCGCACAGACCCGCATGGAGCTCTCCGGGTCCAACGTGCTGCGCTTTGAGATGGCCGACGGCACCTCCGTCATTGTCCGGCCCTCCGGCACGGAGCCCAAGATCAAGATTTACATCCTGGCCCAGGGCAAGGACGCCGCCGACGCCGACGCCAATGTGGAGAAGTACGGCAAGTGGGTGGACTCCCTGAAAAAGTGATTGTAAAGATAGCTGAAACGCCGGGGGCAATCCGCTCCCGGCGTTTTTACTCTTTTCAGATTTAGAAGTTGTATTCATAGGTGGGGAACGCTGAATAGCGCGAAAAGATCCGACCGGACGGCGTTCAGCGCCTGTGAATACAATTTCCTAGAGGTCGTCCGCGTCCTGCACCGGGACCTCATAGGGGTCCGCGGGACAGCCGGTCCAGCTGCCCTGGGGGTCGGTCTTCGCGGCGGTGAATTGGGACATCTCCCTGGCCTTTTCCATGGGCTTGTTCTCCTTGCGGCGCTTTTCCACTGGCATCGCCTCCTTTGCGGAGGTAGTATGCGCCGCGGAGAGAATGCTATGCGGAGGCGGATGCTCCGGCGAAAAGAGTCCCCCGCCGGCAACCGGCGGGGGACTCTTTTTTCGTTATTTCCGAAGCTCCGCCAGGTACTTTTCCCCATTGCGGCGCTTGCCCATAGACGCGCCCTTGAGCTTGTCAAGGCCGGTCTCCGGAACCTCCTTGAACTCCAGAACGCCTTTCTCCCGGGCGATTTTCAAAAGCTGCTCGCCCTTCTCGGAGCGGACAATGACCTGATTCCATTTCCTGTCCACGTCCCAGCCGCCGGCGCTGCGGGCCCCGCCTACGGAGAGATCGGCGAACTCCGCCGTCATGTCCGTGCAGGCCCGGCAGCCGGAGCGCACCAGGGGCGTCACCTCGTCCAGGTTTACGGAGACGGTCCCGCCGTCCTGCCGCAGCTCCAGGGAGTGGTACTTGCTGGGGGGGATGTCCATGTGGCTGACCTTCTCCGGGTCCGCGTGCCGGGCGGTGAGTGCGCCCAGGCCCTCCCAGTCCAGGCCCCAGCCGCAGAAGAGGCCGAAGACCATGCCGATGTTTCCGGCGTGGTTGTCGTTGTCCGGCAGGGGATTGCCCTTCATCTTGTAGACGGCCAGGGTCTTGCAGGGGGTTCCCACCACGCCGATGGCGTGGTATTTGCCCTCTTTCAATGCCCGGTTCAGCGCCGCCAGGGTAGGGGGCACCTGGAAGCTGCTGCCGGAGCAGGCCCGAATCTCCTCCGGCGTGGCCGCCAGGGTCCCCTCCGGGTTCAGGCCGCCCTTGGAGCGGGTGAGGACGGCGGCGTCGATGAAGCCCTCCGCCAACGCCAGCTCCACCAGGGCCGTCATGGTACCGCCGTGCTGGGCGTTTGCCCGGATGGATTCATCGGCGGCCCGGGTCAGGTACAGCCCCCGGAAAGGGCCGATCTCCGGCAGGATGGTCTCCTCCTGGAAAAACCGGCGCCGCAGGGCGTCCAGATCCGTGGGCATCCGGGGGCAGAACCGCTGGCAGCGGCCGTCCCGGCGCTCACAGTCGAAGTAGCAGACGGTTCGCCCGTCTGCGGAGTCCCAGTAGGGGCACATTCCCTGGCAGGCGCCGCAGCCGGTGCAGAGGCCCGGCTTGATGACCTGGGTATCCAGCGCGATTGTACTTAACATTGCCGTCCCCTCCTTATACCATGATCTGCGGATACCGGAAGATCTCCAGCTCCATGGACTGCGCGTCCGCCGGGAGGTAGTCCTCCAGCAGGTGGTTCTCACCGCACAGATGGTCCTGGAAGAGATACCGGTAACCGGGCTTCTGGGGTGTCAGAAACCCCTTTTCATACAGCAGCGGTGTCAGGGCGGAAAAGCGGGTGTCCCGGGGCAGGGAAAGGGTCAGCTCCGCGTGCTTGACGAAATCGCTGAAACGCACCTGGATGGCGTCCATCACTCCGCCCCCTTTCCCGCGGCCTCACAGCCCATGGCGAAGGCCCGCCGGTTGACCTCCAGCACCGCGCCCCTGAACCGCTGGGAGAGGATTTTTTCCAGGTCCTCCCGGCTCAGGGGAGCCCCGGGCAGCTGGCTGAACGCCCCCAGAAGGGCGATGTTGGCGGACTTGGAGTCCCCGGCCTCCATGGCGATATCGGCGGCGGGAACAGCCACGGCCAGGTTTGTCAGATGGCTGATTTCGGCGGCGATGTCCTCCACCGCCGGGTACTGCTGGATGCCCTGGAGCACGCCCAAGGGATACACCGGCCGGGGGTCATAGACCACGGTGGTGTCTTTCCCGGCGTACTTGCGGACCATTCGCAGCGTCTCCAGAGGCTCAAAGCCGATGATGATATGGGCCTCGCCGGAGGGGATCAGCACACTGGGGTCCATTTTGGCGGATACCCGCACGTGGCTCATGACGGAGCCGCCCCGCTGGGACGCGCCGTAGGTCTCCCCCACGGCCACCCGGAAGCCCCGGTCGCACATGGCGCTGCCCAGGACTTCGGCGGCCAGCACGTTGCCCTGCCCGCCGATGCCGCAGACTACGATGTTCAGGGGGTCGAACTTGAGTTTTTTCACGCTTCCTCACCGCCTTCCACATGAATGGCCCCGCTGGGGCAGAACTTGGCGCACACGCCGCAGCCCACGCAGGTCACGGGGTCGATCTGGGCCTTGCCGTTTTTGAAGTCCCAGGTGTTGCCTGGGCAGCCCCAGACCCGGGAGCAGTATTTGTCACACCCGCAGCCCTCGCCCAGGCACGCGTCCTGGTCCACCCAGACCCGGACGGGCTTTTTCTGCTTCTTGGCGGTCAGGGTGGCGCAGGGCTGGCGCATGATGAGGACGTTCATGCCGTCCTCCTGCAAGAGCCGCTTTACGGTTTTTTCCGTCTCCTTCACGTCGAAGGGGTCGGCTACCTCCACCTTGCAGCCCATGGCCTCCAAAATCCCCTGGATGTTCATGGGCTCGGCGGGGGTGCCCATGGCGGTAAGGCCGGTGCCGGGATGGGGCTGGAAGCCGGTCATGGCGGTGGCGGAGTTGTCCAGCACCATCAGCAGCATGTTGGCCCTGTGGTACACGGCGTTGACCACCCCGGGCATGATGGTGTGGAAGAAGGTGGAGTCGCCGCAGACGGTGACCACCTTCTGGTCCAGGCCGTACCGGGTCAGCTGGCCCAGGGCCTCCGCCAGGTTGATGCCGGAGCCCATGCAGTTGCAGGCCTGGAAGGCGTACTGCCCGGCGAACTGGCCGGACATGATGTAGCACCCGATGTCGCCGATGACCACGCCGGGGTTCTTCTCCTGGCGCAGCACCCGCTTGAGGATGTGGAAAGTGGCCCGGTGGGGACACCCGGCGCAGAAGGTCATCTCCCGCTCCGGCAGAGCCAGGGTGGAGGCGGTCTTCTTCTCAGGCAGGGCCGCGCCGGTAAAGGCGGCGATGGCGGCGGACACGTTGTCCGGGTCCAGCTCCCCGATTTTGGGCAGGGCCCCGTCGTCCCGGCCCCGGAAGGCAATGGACAGCCGGTGTTTTCCGGCCAGGGCCTCCAGGTGCTCCTCCAGGAAGGGGTCCACCTCCTCCAGGATCAGCACCTCCTTGGCGGGCCGGAGATAGCTCATTATGTAGTCCTCCGGCAGGGGCCAGAGGGTTCCCAGGGTCAAAAGGCCCGCTCTGTCCTCCACACCCAGGCGTACCATGGCCTCCTGGGCGTAGAGGCGGCCGGTGCCGCCGGCCACGATCAGCTTCTGCGCGCTCTCGGGACCTGAGTAGTGGTTGTACTCACAGTTTTCAAACTCGCTCCGCAGGGCCTCCAGCCGCTCCAGCATGGGCGTGTGGAGATACGAGACGCACACCAGCCGGTCCCACTCCCGTACCCTTTGAATGGGGTGGGGCTTTTCCGGCAGGTCTCCCAGCTTCACGACGCCCCGGCCATGGCACACCCGGGTGGTGAGACGGACAATCACCATCTGCCCGGTGCGCTCGGAGAGTTCGAAGGCGTAGGGCACGATGTCCTTGGTCTCCTGCATGGTGGTGGGCTCCAGCAGCGCCACGCTGGCGGATTCCGCCTGCCACCGGGAGTCGAACTCGTTGGTGCTGGAGTGGGCGCTGGGGTCGTCGGAGGTGACGATCACCAGGCCGCCCTTAACGCCGTGCTGGGCCCCGCAGTGCAGGGAGTCCGCCGTGCATAAAAGGCCGTTCTGCTTCACGATGCAGAGCGCCCGGGCTCCCGCCAGGGACGCGCCGACGCACGCCTCCAGGGCGCAGACCTCATTGGTGGACCACTCGGCGTAGAAGTTCCGCTCCCCCGCGATCTTGCCCAGCATCCCCAGCACCTGGGAGGACGGGGAGCCGGGGTACGAGGCGGCGAAGTTGATCCCAGCCTCCACAGCGCCGCGGACAATGGCCTCGTTGCCCTGCATCAGGCAGGCCTGTCCCGGCGCGTTGGCTGTCATCGTCCATTCCATAGTTTCAAAGTCACCCTCTCAAAAGTCAGATTTTTAGTTAAAAATTTATCATGCTTCCGGTCTCTATTGTAGCACCTTCGGCGGGAAATGCAAGTGGCGGGGGGAAATTTTACGGCCCCTCTTCAGTTGTACGCATCCGTGCACGAAAGGGGGAAATTTTGGTGGATTTTCCCGCTAATGCAAATGCAAATGCTAATGTTAATGCTATTGTAAAAGCGAAAGCGAAGGCGCGCCGCGGGGACTTTTCGGAAAAGTCCCCGGCGGCGCGGGCAAAGAGAGAAGTCTCGTTCTGGGTTTTAGAACTCCAGGCTGCCGAAGGCCACGCACTTGCCGCTCTTGCGGTCGAAGAGCATGATATTCTCCCCGGAGATGTCCACATGGACCTTGGCGCCGATGGTGAACAGCGTACTGCCGAACACCACGCCGGTGAGCAGGAAGTCCCCAATGCGCACCTTGATGGTGGACTCCATGCCGGTGGGCATGGCGCCATAGATCTCGCCCTCCAGCGCGCCGCTGTCCACGATATCGATGAACTCCGGCCGGATGCCCAGCACCAGGTCCTCGTTGGTCAGCACCGGCTCCTCCTGGAGGGAGAGGTCCTCCTCCTCGACTTTTGCGATGTGGTAGCGGAAGGTTTCGTCCTTGTTGCCCTTCTCCACAAAGCCCTTTTCCGCGGCTTTTTTCTTGTGCTCTTGAGCCAGGGCCGCGTCGCGGTCGTCCCGGGCCTTAAACCAGCCGGCCAGATCCAGGGGATGAGCGGGCTTGAAAACGGCCTTTTTATCGCCGAAGATAGTCAGCTCCACGGCTCCGTCGCCCCGCTGGGTGCCCTTGGCCTCCACGAAGTTGATGGAGGGGTTGCCCACGAAGTCCGCTACAAACAGGTTGTTGGGGCGGTTGTACACCGTCAGAGGCGCGTCATACTGCTGGAGCACGCCGTTATTGATGAGGCAGATCTGGGTGGCCAGGGTCATGGCCTCCATCTGGTCGTGGGTGACGTAGACGAAGGTGGACCCGGTCTCCACGTGGAGGCGCTGGAGCTCGTAGCGCATCTCAAGGCGGAGCTTTGCGTCCAGGTTGGACAGGGGTTCGTCCATGAACAGCACCGAGGGTTCCGGGGCCAGCGTCCGGGCGATGGCCACGCGCTGCTGCTGGCCGCCGGACAGCTCCGCCGGGTAGCGGTCCATGAACATGCCGATCTTCACGATCCGGGACACCCGGCGGACGGAGAGGTCGATCTCCTCCTTCGTCAGCTTGCGGACTTCCATAACGGGCCGGCCGTTCTGCACGGCCTCAAAATGGTTGTTGAGGCCCTGGGACTTTTTGGCGTTTTCGGCCTTCTCCCGCAGGGCGGCGGCTTCGGCGGAGACGTCCTTTCCGCTCTCCAGATGGTAGTTGTAGAGCTTCTTGGCGGTGTAGAGGGAGATGGTGAAAGCGTCAATCAGCTTGATGTACGCCTTTTTCTCATCGATCTTTCCGGTTTTGTCCCGGCAGTCCTCCAGGACCTTCACCACCTCGCCGGGATTGGACAGAATCTCCGCCAGACGGGCGCTGTTCCTGGCCTCGAAGTCAATCTTCGGCAGGGGCTCCTTGATGTTGGAGAGGCCGAAGGCGATGTTCTCGTAGACGGTCATGTTGGGCCACAGAGCGTAGTTCTGGAACAGAAAGCCCACCTTGCGCTTGTTGGCGGGGACGTTGATGCCCAGGGCGCTGTCAAACACCACCTTGTCGCCGATGGTGATGCGGCCGCTGGTGGGGGTCTCCAGTCCGGCGATCATCCGCAGGGTGGTGGTCTTGCCGCAGCCGGAGGGGCCCAGCAGGGT
>NZ_CAJULS010000063.1 GCF_910587525.1 uncultured Oscillibacter sp.
GGGACAACTCCACCCGGACCCGCTTCTCCTTCGCCTCCGCCTGCAACCTGCTGGGGCTGAATGTCCAGGACCTGGACGAGAAGAAGAGCCAGATCGCCCACGGCGAGACCGTCCGTGAGACCGCCAACATGGTCTCCTTCATGGCCGACGTCATCGGCATCCGGGACGACATGTTCATCGGCGAGGGCCACAAGTACCAGAAGACTTTCATGGACGCTGTGAAAGAGGGCTACCGGGACGGCATCCTGGAGCAGCAGCCCACCCTGGTGAACCTCCAGTGCGACGTGGACCACCCCACCCAGTGCATGGCCGACATGCTCCACATCATCCACCAGTTCGGCGGCGTGGAGAACCTCAAGGGCAAGAAAATCGCCATGACCTGGGCCTACTCCCCCTCCTACGGCAAGCCCCTCTCCGTTCCCCAGGGCGTCATCGGCCTCATGACCCGCTTCGGCATGGACGTGGTGCTGGCCCATCCCGAGGGCTATGACGTGATGCCCGAGGTGGAGGAGATTGCCAAGAAGAACGCCGCCGCCACCGGAGGAAGCTACAAGAAGGTGGCCACCATGGAGGAGGCCTTTGACGGCGCCGACATTGTCTATCCCAAGAGCTGGGCGCCTTTCGCCGCCATGGAGGAGCGCACAAAGCTCTACCAGGCCGGCGACCAGGCGGGCATCGACCAGCTGGAGAAAAAGCTTCTGGCCCAGAACGCCCCGCACAAGAACTGGTCCTGCACCGAGGACATGATGAAGCGCACCAAGGACGGCAAGGCACTGTATCTCCACTGCCTGCCCGCCGATATCACCGGCCTCAGCTGCCCCGAGGGCGAGGTGGACAACTCCGTGTTCGACCGGTATCTTGTGCCCCTGTACAAGGAGGCCAGCTACAAGCCCTATGTCATCGCCGCCATGATTATGATGAGCAAGGTGAAGGACCCTGTGGCCGCGCTGATGGCTATGGACGGCGGAAAGGCCCGGAAGGCATTTTAAAGAGGGGACTGCGTCCTCCTTCCTTGCTCCTGCGGGCGCCGGGAATGACTGATTATTTTTGGAAGAGGTTACACCAATCATGGGTAAACGTATCGTAGTGGCCCTGGGCGGCAATGCCCTGGGCAATAACCTGCCGGAGCAGATGGCGGCGGTAAAGCAGACCGCCCGGGCCATCGCCGACCTGATCGAGGGTGGCAACGAGGTGATCGTGGCCCACGGAAACGGCCCCCAAGTGGGCATGATCCAGAAGGCCATGGCCGAGCTCACCCGCTCCAATCCGGAAAAGTATATCCCCTGCCCCCTGTCCGTGTGCGTTGCCATGAGCCAGGGCTACATCGGCTATGACCTCCAGAACGCCCTGCGGGAGGAGCTGCTGGACCGGGATATCCAAAAGGGCGTGGCCACCGTCCTCACCCAGGTGGAGGTGGACCCCCAGGACCCTGCGTTCCGGAACCCCACCAAGCCCATCGGCGCTTTCATGACCGAGGAAGAGGCCAAGCGCATGGTGGCAGAGCGGGGCTATGATGTGACGGAGGATTCCGGCCGGGGCTGGCGCCGTGTGGTGGCCTCCCCCAAGCCTGTGTCCGTCATCGAGCTGGACACCATCCAGGCCCTGGTGGAGAGCGACCACATCGTGGTGGCCTGCGGCGGAGGCGGCATCCCCGTCTTCAAGACCGAGGGGCACCACCTCAAGGGCGCGGCGGCGGTGATCGACAAGGACTTCGCCAGCGAGGTGCTGGCGGAGGAGCTGAACGCCGACGTGCTGATCATCCTCACCGCCGTGGAGAAGGTGGCCGTCAATTTTGGAAAGCCGGACCAGAAGTGGCTGGACCATTTGACCCCGGAGAAGGCCCGGCAGTACGCCGCGGAAGGCCAGTTCGCCCCGGGCAGCATGCTGCCCAAGGTGGAGGCGGCGGTGAAATTTGCCGAGTCCAAGCCCGGCCGCACGGCTCTTATCACCCTGCTGGAGAAGGCCAAGGCCGGCATCGCCGGGGAGACCGGCACCTCCATTTCGCTGTAACATTTAAGACCGGAACGGGGAGCGGATCATCCGCTCCCCGTTTGTCACGCGGGAGTGTCTGCTTCGCAGATTTTATGTAGGGGCCGGGCTCAGTCCCGGCCCGTCCGCCGGAAACCTGGCGCTTTCGGGAAACGGGCGGGGACAGAGCCCCGCCCCTGCAAAGCCGCGGCCGCAAAGCAAAAATCCCGGATGATAAAATGCGCGGGCGGACACTTTCTGTCATGCGGAGCGGTTGCGCGGCAGGCGGATGTGGTATAGTCAAATAACTTGAAAAACAGCAAAGCTATTTTCCGGGCAGGCCTTACCCGCCTGTGTGTGAGACACGCTGGATTTGACTATGAAATCCAAACCAGGGCCGCTGAATGCGGACTGCTGCGGCGTGTACGCCGCAACGCTTGAAAGAACTCTGATTCTTTTCAGGTTGTTTGATGATATGATTTGGAAAACCGGCGGAAAGCAGGGGGAGAAGAGCGGTGTTGAAGAGCTTGGTGATCGGCAGTCCCGGCGCGGGAAAGAGTACCTTCGCGCGAAAATTGCGGGATGTGACAGGTATCCCGCTGTACTATCTGGATATGCTGTGGCACAGACCGGACCGCTCCAATATCTCCAGGGAGGAGTTTGACCGGCAGCTGCTGGAGATTGTCCAAAAGGACCGGTGGATCATTGACGGAAATTATCAGCGGACGCTGAGACACCGCCTGGAGGCGTGCGATACGGTGTTTCTGCTGGATATTCCGCCGGAGGCCTGCCTTGCGGGGGCGAAATCCCGCGTTGGAACGGCGCGGGAGGACATGCCGTGGGTTGAGACTGGACTTGATGAGGAGTTCCGGCAGTGGATCGTGGATTTTCCCAAGACGCAGCTGCCGCAGATATACCAGCTGACGGAAGAGTACCGGGAAAAGAGGAATGTCATTATTTTCAGATCAAGAGAAGAGGCGGATGACTATTTGCAGACACTCCGGGGATGACGGGGCCCTGCCGGCCGGACAAAGGGGAGGCTTTTGCGTTTTTTAGACGCAGTCCGAAGAGAACACTTGCAAAGCCGGGAAAAACCGTGTATGATAAACAGCGTAAAAAAGGGGAGTCCGCCGTGCGGGCTGAGAGGAAGCATCGCTTCGACCCGGGACCTGATTTGGATCATGCCAACGTAGGGAAATAGGCGCGGAAAACCGCGGATATGCCATACGCTGCATATCCGCGTATTTTTATGGGAGGATGCCAGCATGAACATTACCGGAGAACAGCTACGGCTCTACGCCGTCACCGACCGGGCCTGGGCGGCGGACAGGGACGCCCTCTTCCGCCAGATCGAGGACGCCATCAACGGCGGCGCGTCCGTCGTCCAGCTGCGGGAAAAGCACCTGGATCAGGCCGCCTTTCTGGCGGAGGCGGAGCAGTTTGCGGCCCTGTGCCGCCGGAAGGGGGCCGTCAGCATCATTAACGACAGTGTGGAGATCGCCCTGAAATCCGGGGCGGACGGCGTTCACCTGGGCCAGGAGGACCTGGAAGCGGGCTCCGCCCGCCGGGCGCTGGGACCGGACAGGATTCTGGGTGTCTCCGCACACAATGTGGAGGAGGCCCTGCGGGCCCAAGCGGCGGGGGCCGACTACCTGGGTGTGGGGGCGGCTTTCATCAGCGGCACCAAGGCCGACGCCCGGCCCATCTCCCGGGAGACGATCCGGGCCATTACGGCAGCAGTGGATATCCCGGTGGTGGCCATTGGCGGCATTACCCGGGACAATATTTTAGAGCTGAAAAACTGCGGCCTGGACGGCGCGGCAGTGGTGTCCGCCCTGTTTGCCCAGCCGAATGTGCGGGACGCGGCGTCAGAGCTGCGGCAGCTTTGTGACAAAATCGCGGAGGAGGACTGGCCTGTGAAAACAGCATTGACCATTGCCGGTACCGACCCCACTGGCGGCGCCGGTATTCAGGCGGACATTAAGACCATGACTGCCAACGGCGTCTTCGCCATGAGCGCTGTCACGGCCCTGGTGGCCCAGAACACCACCGGGGTGAAGAGCATCGTGGAGTGCACGCCGGCGTTTTTAGGAGAGCAGCTGGACTGTGTGTTTACCGACATCTTCCCCGATGCCGTGAAGACGGGCATGGTGTCCAGTACCGCTCTGATCGAGGTCATCGCCGACAAGCTGAGTGCGTATGGGACGAAAAATCTTGTGGTAGACCCGGTGATGGTGGCTACCTCCGGGGACCGGCTGATCTCAGAGGACGCGGTGGAGGCGCTGAAAGCCCGCCTGCTGCCCATGGCCGCGGTCATCACCCCCAACATCCCGGAGGCGGAGCTGCTGTCCGGCAGAAAAATTCAGAGCGTGCAGGACATGGAGGATGCCGCCCGGGCAATCTATGACAGCTACGGCTGCGCTGTGCTGTGCAAGGGCGGACATAACCTTAACGACGCCAACGACCTGCTGTGGCAGGGGGGGGGAGGCCAGTGGTTCCGGGGCCGCCGCATCGACAACCCCAACACCCACGGCACTGGCTGTACCCTTTCCAGCGCCATTGCTTCCAACCTGGCCAAGGGGTACGGTCTGGCGGAGGCCGTGGAGCGGGCCAAGACATATCTCTCCGGTGCGCTGGGAGCTATGCTGGATTTGGGCCGCGGCCCCGGCCCCATGAACCACGCTTTTGATATTAAGCCTGCGTATCGGAAAACGGCAGATTGACGAACAGCGCCCCGGCGGATCATTCCGCCGGGGCGCTGTTTTATGATTTGGACTGTTCCCTCATCAGGGCAATTTCCTGCCGGTAGCCCGGCAGCTCATTGGGCGTCTCCAGACAGAAGGGCAGGTGCCGCAGCGCCGGATGGCGCACCACCCGGGCCAGGGCCTCCAGGCCGATCTCTCCCTCGCCGATGCAGGCATGGCGGTCCTTATGGCTGCCGGGGGGATTTTTGCTGTCGTTGAGGTGAATGGCCTTGAGCCGGTTCAGACCGATACAGCGGTCAAACTCCGCCAATACGCCGTCCAGGTCGCGGATGATGTCGTATCCCCCGTCGGAGACGTGGCAGGTGTCAAGGCACACGCCCATTTTGTCCGAGAGCTCCACCCGGTCCAGAATGGCCCGCAGCTCCTCAAACCGGCCGCCCACCTCGCTGCCCTTGCCGGCCATGGTCTCCAGGAGAACCGTGGTGTGCAGCTCCGGCGTCAGGATGGCGTTGAGGCCTTGGGCAATGAGCTCAATGCCGGCTTCTGTCCCCTGGCCCACGTGGCTGCCGGGGTGGAAGTTGTAGTATTGCCCCGGCAAGAACTCCAGCCGCCGCAGGTCGTCGGCCATGGTCTCCCGGGCGAATTCCCGGTTCCGCTCCTCCGCGCTGCAGAGATTCAGGGTATAGGGGGCGTGGGCAATGATGGGGGCAAAGCGGTGCTCCTCCATCAGGCTCACCAGAGCCGCCGCGTCAGCGGGATCCAGGCCCTTGGCCCGGCTCCCCCGGGGGTTGCGGGTAAAAAACTGAAAGGTGTCCGCCCCCAGCTCCAGCGCCTGCCGTCCCATGGCGGCAAATCCCCTGGAGGAGGACAGGTGGCATCCGATATGCAGCATACGCCCCCCCCCTTTACGCCTGGTGAAGAGCCGCGGCGGTGAGAATGTTGCGCATCAGCATGGCCCGGGTCATGGGGCCCACGCCGCCGGGGACGGGGGTGATGTAGGACGCCTTCGGCTCTACGGCGGCAAAGTCCGCATCGCCGCAGAGCCTGCCGTCTCCGTCCCGGTTCATGGCCACGTCGACGACCACGGCGCCCTCCTTCACCATGTCCGCCGTGACAAGGCCCATCCGCCCCACGGCGGAGACCAGGATGTCCGCCTCCCGGGCGTATTGGGCCATGTCCTCCGTGCGGGAGTGGCAGATGGTGACGGTGCCGTCCCGCTGGGTGAGAAGGGCCGCCATGGGCTTGCCTACGATGTTGCTCCGGCCCAGCACCACGCACCGCTTTCCCCGAATTGGGATCTCGTACTCGTCCAGCATCTCCATGACACCCGCCGGGGTGCAGGGGAGAAACACCGGGTCCCCGATGACCATCCGCCCCACGTTGAAGGGGTGGAAGCAGTCCACGTCCTTGTCCGGGGAAATGGCGTTGATGACCGTCTCCTCGCTGAGGTGTTTGGGGAGGGGCAGCTGCACCAGGATTCCGTCCACCCGGGGGTCGCCGTTGAGCCGCCGGATCAGGTCCAGCAGCTCCGGCTCGGTGGTTTCCGCGCTGAGGCGGTGCCCGAAACTCTCGATGCCGCATTCGGCGCAGTCCCGCTCCTTGCCGGCCACGTAGACCTGGGAGGCGGGGTCCTCCCCCACCAGTACCACCGCAAGACCCGGCTTTCGGGGGAGCTTTGCGGCCTCCTCCGCCACCTGACTTTTTACCTTGGCCGCCAGGGCCTTTCCGTCAATTCTCACCGCCATGGGGCTCGTCCTCCTCCGTCTCAGGCGCCTCAGCGCGCTCCGGCGTCTCCGGAATGGCTTCTGCGGCCTCTGTCCCTGCTGCCGGGGCCGTTTTGGCAGCTTCCTCCGCCTGATGCCGGGCCAGCCGGTTCACCAGCAGGTCCTCCCCGGAGCACTTTTTGACGCGGATGTGGTAAAAGAGCATGGCCGCCGCCACCGCCGCCATCACCAGGCTCAGGGCCTGGGAGACCCGGATGGGCTGACCCATAAAGGTCCAGCCAAAGAGATAGAGGCTGTCGGTCCGCAGGCCCTCCACCCAGGTGCGGCCCAGGCCGTACCACAGAAAATAGAACCACGTGTTCTCTCCATCAAACCGGCGGCCCTTAGTGACAACAAACAGCATCAGCAGCAGTCCCGCAAGGTTCCACAGGCTCTCGTAGAGAAAAGTGGGATGGACCTCAATGTACTGATAGGAGCTGACCCACAGGCGCATTCTCCAGGGCAGGTCCGTCAGTCCTCCGAAGGCCTCCCGGTTGATGAAGTTGGCCCAGCGGCCGATAATCTGGCCCAGCAGCAGTCCCATGACGCACAGGTCCGTCAACGCGCCCAGCTTCAGTTTCTTGTGCCGGGTGTAGAAGAAGGCCAGCAGCGCCCCGGCGATCACCGTGCCGTAGATGGCAAGGCCCCCGTCCCAGATGGCGATCATGCGGCCCCAGTCCAGGCTGCCGTCCGCTCTGCGGTACAGATCCAGGTAGAAAATGACGTAGTAAATGCGGGAGCCCAGCACGCAGCAGGGCACCCCCCAGAGGACCATGTCCAGCACATGGTCCTCTTTCAGGCCGAAGCGCCCCGCCTGCTTCATGCACAGGAGCAGTCCCATGAGCATGGCAAAGGCCAGAATGATCCCGTACCAGTAGATGCCGTGGCCGATGTGCAGGGCGATGGGATCGGGGTTGAACTCCCAGTCTCCGAAGAGGCCGGGAAAGCTGATGGGCATATCTTTTAACGCGGTCAATGCAGACTCCTTTCTCTGTCTCGGGTTTACCTGGGTACGATCTCCGACAGCACCGCCCGTTCCTCTGTGGCGTTCTCGCCCAGAAAGGCCGCGATGTCGTCCTTGGTAATGGTCTCAAACACCTGGGGGAAGCGGAAGGGATCGTAGCCGTGGAAGTACCCCTCCGTCAGGGAGACGGCGATGTTTTCAAAGGAGTTCAGTCCCCGCAGGCTGGAGCCGAAGGCGGCCCGGCGCACCTGCTGGTAGAAATCCTCGTCAATGCCCCCCTCCGCCAGGCGGCGGGCCTCCTTCCGAATCTCATCAGCCACTTTTCTCGCGTCCTTGCTGTCGCCGCCGGCATAGAGACAGGCGGCTCCGGGGAGCTGCTCGAAATCGCCGCCGAAGCTGGAGTTGATAAGCCCCTGGTCATACAGCCGCAGGTACAGCGGGCTGGAGTCCCCCAGCAGGATGTCGCAGGCCATGCCGCCCAGGAGGGACGTGCGGAAAAAGTCCTCCCCCTCCCGGGGCGGGCGGCACTTGAAGGCCGTCAAAAACTGGGGGACGGAGACCTCCATGGCAAGGCTGGTCTCTCTTTCGGCCACGGCCTCCGGCTCCTGGCCGTAGTCCCGGGGGATCTCCGGTCCCCCCTCCCGGGGCAGGATGCGGCGGGCGAGGTCCGCGATGTGGACGGGGTCCACGTCCCCCACCACGGTCAAAATCATATTTGTGGGGGTATAAAAGGCCCGGTGGCAGTCGTACAGTGTCTCCGCCGTGATGTGGGAGATGCTCTCCACTGTGCCGGCGATGGGAACGGCGGCGGTGCTGCGGCTGTACAGCGCCCGCATCATCCGGGCGTAGAGCTGCCAGTCCGGGTCGTCCTCGATCATGCGGATTTCCTGGCCGATGATGCCCTGCTCCTTGGCCACGCTCTCCTCGGTGAAGTAGGGGATGGAGACGAAGGACAGCAAAATCTCCAGGTTCTCCTCAAAGTGCTCCGTGGAGCTGAAGTAGTAGCCGGTCATGGCGTTGGCGGTAAAGGCGTTGGGCTCCGCGCCGTTTTTGGCCAGTTCCTGGAGGGCGTTGCCCTCCTTAGTGTCGAACATTTTGTGCTCCAGGTAGTGGGCGATGCCCGCCGGGGTGTCCAGCCAGTTTCCGCCCAAACAGAAGCGGGTGTCCATCCCGCCGTAGCGGGTGGCGAAGAAGGCGTACTTCTTGGCGTAACCCGGCTTTGGCACCACGCAGATCTGAAGGCCGTTGGGCAGCGTCTCCCGGTGGACGGACTCGCCCAAGCGCTTGTAAAAGCTCTGGTTCATTCCGCCGCCTCCTTTCCCCGCAGGAAGTACACCGTGTCCAGGGACACGGTTTTCATGGCGCTGAAAATACGCTCCGGCGTGACCTCCCGCACCGCTGCCGCCAGATCCTCCGGCGTCTCGTGGTTCCCGGTGGCCGCCTGGCCCAGGTAAAAGTTCTCCAGCTTGCCCTGGGAGTCCCCCATGGAGGCGTAGGCGTTGAGGAGAGTGCTCCGGGCGCCCTCCAGCTCCCAGTCCTCCAGCCGGCCCTCCTGCACGGCCCGGAGCTGGGCCATAATCTCGTCATAGGCCCTCTGGTAGTTCTCAAACTCGATGCCGGAGGAGACGGTGATGATTCCCTTCTGCCGGTGGTACACGGAGGAGGCGTAGTAGCAGAGGGACAGTTTCTCCCGCACATTCAAAAAAAGCTTGGAATTGCTGCTGCCGCCGAAGAGGGTGTTGCCCACCAGCAGGGCCGTGTGGTCGCTGCTGCCGCAGGCCAAGCCCATGCCCAGCTTTCCCTGGGTCACATCCAGTTCCTCCGAGACGCTGTGGGGTGTTTCCCGGGCAGGATGGGCAGCCGCCGGGGCGGTGTCCCGGACATCCTCCCGGGGCAGGGCGGCAAAGGCGGTGCGGAGGGCCTGCTCCACCCGCTCCCGGCTGGCGCTGCCGCTGTAAAAGAGCTCCAGCCGGGCAGAGCCGATCAGCTCCCGGTACAGGCTGTACAGCTTCTGGGGCTGAATGCGCTCGGCGCTCTTGTCGTCCCCCAGGCGGGGGATGCCGTAGGCCTCTCCGGCGCACATCTCCCGCAGGAGGCGGCTGTCGGCGTACTCCCGCTTGTCATTTAAGATGCTGCGGATGGCGTCGATGAGGTTGGCCTTCTCGCTGTCAAAATAGGCGGGGACAAAGCGGCCCCGCTCCGTCACGGGGTCGCACACCAGCTCTCCCAGAAGGGCGGCCACCGGCTCCAGCAGCCGCTCGCCGCCGGGGGCGTAGTGGTCGTCGATGAGGCTGGCCACAAATCCTGTGCACTGGTTTTCGCCCTTCTTGCGTACCGTGCAGTCGATCCGGGCGCCGTAGAGCGTATCCAGCCGGGCGGACAGGGTTCCCATGTCCGGACAGCTCACAGTGCCCCGCCGCAGCAGGGCGGGCAGCAGGGCGCAGGCGGAGGCCGTCTCCCACCGCAGGGGCGTGACAAACTGGGCGGAGAGCAGGCTGGTCTTGAATTTCTGTGCCGGATGGAAGGTGAGATACACCCCCCCGGCGAGTTTCGTTCTGGTGACTTCCAAGGTCTCAGCTCCTTTGTAGACAACAATACAGCTTACATTATAGTATATCTCATATGGAAATTCAAATTCTTTCTTCCAAATGCAAAAAATTATTCCACTATCCCAGCACCTGGCGGAACACCCGCAGGAAGTTTTCCCGGGCAATCAGCTCCCGCTCCCTGGGGCTCATACCCAGCTTCTCCAGCCAACAGAAGAGGTTTCCGATTTGGGAGGCATCCTCCAGTCCCGCCGCGCCGTTGTTGTCCGGGGGACCCATGAACTCGCAGAAGTCGAAGCCGCAGCCTACGTGCTCCACTCCCATGACATCCGCCATGTGGGCGGCATGGCGTGCCAGCATTTCCGCCGTCTGCTTCTCCGCCTCGGCGTGGACGAAGCCGTGATAGACGTTCAGCCCCACTACGCCGCCGGTGTCCCGGACGGCCCGCAGCTGTTCGTCCGTCAGGTTCCGGCGGACATCACAAAGCGCACGGCAGTTGGAGTGGGAGGCGATGACGGGCCCGCCGGCCAGGTCTATCACGTCCCAAAAGCCGCCGTCGTTCAGGTGGGATACGTCCGCCAGCATATGGAGCTCCCGCATCCGGCGGACTGCCGCCCGCCCCGCGGGGGTCAGCCTCTTTTGGGAATCGCCTCCGGCCCCGGTGGCCAGGGCGTTCTCCCCGTTCCAGGTCAGCATCCCCAGCCGTACGCCGGCTTCATAGCAGCGGTCAATGCCCCCAATGTCCGCCCCAAAGGCAGCCATGCCTTCAATCCCCAAAAAGGCGTAGAGCTTCCCGGCGGCCCGGGCCTCCTCTGCCTCCCGGACTGTGCGGACCGTCCGGATCTGCGTACATTGGTCCAGCTCCGCCCGGGCGCAGTCCAGCATGATGTCCAGCCGGGCGTTGCCACTGTCTGCTCCTGGTATGTCCTTCCAGAAGGTCTGGCCCTGCCCCTCGCCATACCAAAAGGCCAGCACCAGGCCCTCCACGCCGCCGCGGCGGAGGCGGTCCAGGTGGTATTTTTCCAATACATGCTCCTCCCCCGTCAAACGGCGGCGGGTGACATCGTACAGCAGGTCGGAGTGGGCGTCAAAATACATGATAGGACTCCTTTCGGCACATGGGTGGACAGAAATGGGTTTTTATCGTATACTACCCGTAACAAACGGCGAAGTCAAGGGAGGAGTGCGTATGGAGACAATCTGCCGCTGCGGGTGGTGCAATCTGAACAACCCGCTGTATGTTGCGTACCATGACCGGGAGTGGGGCGTGCCCCAGCATGAGGACGGGAAGCTCTTTGAGCTGCTGATTCTGGAGTCCTTCCAGGCGGGGCTCTCCTGGGAGACGATTCTGAACAAGCGGGAGGCATTCCGCGCCGCCTTCGGCGGCTTTCATCCGGAGAGGGTTGCGGCCTACGGTGAGGAGAAGACCGCCGCCCTGCTGGAGGACAAGGCCATCGTCCGGAACCGGCGGAAGATCGCCGCCGCCGTCCAAAACGCCAAAGTTTTTCTGGAGATCCAGGCGGAATGGGGCTCCTTTGCCCGCTACATCTGGCACTTTACGGACGGGCAGGTGGTCCGTGAGATGGGAAAGGCCAGCTCTCCCCTGTCGGACCGGGTGTCGGCGGACTTGAAGAAACGCGGCATGACCTTTGTGGGCACCACCATTGTCTACGCATATTTGCAGGCTGCCGGCGTGATTGATTCCCACGAGCCGGGGTGTTTTCTGCACAGGAAGGACGGTGCGCCGGGGAGAGGCGCCGAATGAGTGCGCCGCGCGTCCAAAGCCCGCTGTCTTTTCCGGAGACCGGACATGCGCAAAACAGAAAGGGAGGCTGCCGCAATGCCGAACCGATGCACCGTCACCCTCCGCGCTGCCGCCGCCACGGCATCCGTGCTGGAGCTCCTGCGGCGGGAGCGCTTTCTGGACAATGATCTGTCCCGGCCGGTGGAGATTTACGCCTCCCCCAGGCCCCGGGCAGAGCTGGCGGACTGCGTCAGGGTGTACCCTGCCTGAAAAAATTTGCCTGTCCGCAGATTTCCCCCTTGACTTTTCCGCCGGAGTCCTGTAAACTATTCCATATTGTAAAGGCGCAAAACTTTACAGAGAAGGAGGCGGCTCCCGTGAAGAACCAGACCTACCGCATGACCATGCTCTACGACTTCTACGGCGAGCTGCTGACCGACCGGCAGAGGGAGTTCTTCGACCTCTACTACAACGAGGACCTGTCCCTGGCGGAGATTGCGGAGAACGCGGGCATCTCCCGGCAGGGCGTCCGGGACGTGATTGTCCGGGCGGAGGCCTCCATGCAGGAGATCGAGGACAAGACGGGGATCATCAAGCGGTTTGAAGCCCGCCGGCCCCATCTGGAGGCCATCTCCGCCGCCGCCGGCGAAATCAAAACCATCAATCTCCGGCGCCACGAGGACGCCCGCCTTGCCGAGCTGGCGGAGCGCATCCTCGCCGAGGCCGCCGCCTTAGAGGACTGAGCCATGGCATTTGAGGGACTGACTGAAAAACTGAACGCCACATTTAAGCGGCTGCGGGGCAAAGGCCGCCTGACGGAGAACGATGTCCGGGAGGCCATGCGGGAGGTTCGCCTGGCCCTGTTGGAGGCGGATGTGAGCTACAAGGTGGTCAAGGACTTTGTGGCTTCCGTCACGGAGCGGGCCGTGGGAACCGACGTGCTGGACAGCCTCACTCCCGCCCAGCAGGTGGTGAAGATTGTGAGCGATGAGCTCACGAAGCTCATGGGTGGCGCCAACGCCAAGATCGCCATGGCCAATAACGGGCCCACGGTGGTGATGATGGTGGGCCTCCAGGGCGCGGGCAAGACCACCACCACGGCAAAGCTGGGCGGTTTGATGCGAAAGCAGCTGCAAAAGCGCCCGCTGCTTGCCGCCTGCGACGTGTACCGCCCCGCCGCCATTGAGCAGCTGAAGGTGGTGGGCGGACAGCTGGACCTGCCGGTTTTTGAGCAGGGCCGTGGGGACCCGGTGGAGATCGCCCAAAACGCCATCCGCCACGCCCGGGACCACGGCAGCGACATGGTATTTTTGGACACCGCCGGCCGCCTCCACGTGGACGAGGAGCTGATGGACGAGCTCAAGCGGATGAAGGCCGCCGTCCATCCCAACGAGATTTTACTGGTCGTTGACGCCATGACCGGCCAGGACGCGGTGAACGCCGCCAGCGCCTTTGACGAGGCCCTGGGCATCGACGGCGTGATTCTCACCAAGCTGGACGGCG
>NZ_CAJULS010000064.1 GCF_910587525.1 uncultured Oscillibacter sp.
TGATAAACTTGACATTGTTTTTCTTTCTGTTGTTTATCTTGCTCTTATCGTTGACGCCTTTATGTGAACACTGCCTAGAGCGATTCTCAAAATAAACAATAACCGGCATGGAGAAACTAGGCCCTGTTTTTCAAACAGGGCCTATAGCAACCTTCAGAATTGCCGCCAGTAAGCTGCCGAGGGCGGTGTCCTCCGCACACCCCTGTAGGGGACGCCCCCTGGCCGCCTCCTTGTCAGGTATTTCGACATTTGCTATAGGCAGTTCTCCAGATCGGTGTTTTACCGAAAGAGTGGTACACTTTTCATAAAGATGAAACAGCGAAACAGCGAAATGGCGAAAGCGGAGTTGTTTGCGAACTGATAGCAGGATTCAAAATTACAGACCATTGGGAGGCATGCCTCTCAGGCGAACCACTGCAGTACCTATTCGACTGCGGAAAATCCCTTCTCCAGATCGGCGATGATATCATCAATATGCTCAGTACCGATGGAAAGCCGGATTGTGTTGGGTTTAATTCCCTGATCCAGCAGCTCTTTCTGAGAGAGCTGGGAATGGGTGGTTGTGGCGGGGTGGATGACCAGAGATTTTACATCCGCCACGTTGGCCAACAGAGAGAAGATATCCAGGCTGTCGATAAACTGATGGGCCTCCGCCTGACCGCCTTTGATTTCAAAGGTAAAAATGGATGCGCCGCCGTTGGGGAAGTATTTTTTGTACAGGGCATGATCCGGGTGATCCGGCAGGCTGGGGTGGTTGACCTTTTCCACCTGGGGGTGTTTGGACAGGAATTCTACCACTTTCCCGGTGTTTTTTGCGTGTCGTTCCAGGCGCAGAGAGAGGGTCTCCACGCCCTGGAGCAGCAGGAACGCGTTGAACGGGGAGATGGCCGCTCCGGTATCCCGCAGGAGGATGGCCCGGATGTAGGTGACAAGGGCGGCGGGACCCGCCGCGTCCACAAAGCTGACTCCGTGGTAGCTGGGGTTGGGTGCGGCAATGGGGGCGTACTTGCCGCTGGCCTTCCAGTCAAAGCTGCCGGAATCTACAATGATGCCGCCCAAAGTGGTACCGTGTCCGCCGATAAACTTGGTGGCGGAGTGGACCACGATGTCTGCCCCGTGCTCAATGGGCCGGATCAGATAGGGGGTGCCGAAGGTGTTGTCGATGACCAGGGGCAGGCCATGGCTGTGAGCAATGTCTGCGATGGCATCAATGTCAGGGATGTCGCTGTTGGGGTTGCCCAGAGTTTCCAAATAGACGGCTTTGGTGTTGGGCTGGATGGCGGCGGTGAGTTCCTCCAGGCTGTGAGCATCCACAAAGGTGGTGGTTATACCGAACTGCGGCAGAGTGTGAGCCAGCAGATTATAGCTGCCGCCGTAGATGGTTTTCTGGGCCACGATATGATCCCCCGCCTGGGCCAGAGCCTGAATGGTGTAGGCAATCGCCGCCGCGCCGGAGGCCAGGGCCAGAGCAGCCACGCCGCCTTCCAAAGCTGCGATACGCTTTTCCAGAACATCCTGGGTGGAATTGGTCAGCCGGCCATAGATGTTGCCTGCATCCGTCAGACCAAACCGGGCGGCGGCGTGAGCGGAATTGTGGAACACATAACTGGTGGTCTGATAGATGGGTACCGCCCGGGCGTCGGTGGCAGGATCTGCCTGTTCCTGACCTGCGTGGAGCTGGACGGTCTCGAACTTATAGCTGCTCATAGAAATACCTCTTTTTTGTTTTAATAAGGGTTTAGAATTTCTGAGAATGGAGGCCGCTGCTTATATGACGGGCGCCTGCATTGCTTTTTATGTCAGTCCGCGAACAGCGGTGTGGAGAGATACCGGTCGCCGGTGTCCGGCAGCAGGGCCACGATGACTTTGCCCTTATTTTCCGGCCGCTTTGCCAATTGAATGGCCGCCCAGACCGCCGCGCCGGAGGAGATACCCACCAGTACGCCCTCCGCCCTGCCCACCTGCCTGCCGGCGGCAAAGGCATCGTCATTTTCCACGGCAATGATCTCATCGTAGATACCGGTATCCAGCACATCGGGAACGAAGCCTGCGCCGATCCCTTGGATTTTATGGCTTCCGGAGGTTCCCCCGCTTAGCACCGGGGAGGCCGCGGGCTCCACGGCCACGATTTTTACCCGGGGATTTTTCTCCTTGAGATATGTACCAACACCGGTGATGGTGCCGCCAGTTCCCACACCTGCTACAAAAATGTCCACCCCGCCGTCCGTGTCCTCCCAGATTTCCGGGCCGGTAGTGGTTCTGTGGACGGCGGGATTGGCAGGATTTACAAACTGGCCAGGAATGAAACTGTCAGGGATCTCCTCTGCCAGTTCTTCAGCTTTGGCGATGGCACCCTTCATGCCCTTGGCCCCCTCGGTGAGAACCAGTTCCGCACCGTATGCTTTCATCAGCTGGCGGCGCTCCACACTCATGGTCTCCGGCATCACAATGATAATGCGGTAGCCCCGGGCGGCAGCCACAGCGGCCAGGCCGATACCGGTGTTGCCGGAGGTGGGTTCGATAATGACAGAGCCGGGTTTCAGAAGTCCCCTGGCCTCGGCGTCATCAATCATGGATTTGGCAATACGGTCCTTCACACTGCCCGCGGGATTGAAGTATTCCAGTTTGGCCAACAGCCTTGCCTCCAGTCCCTCCCGCTTTTCAATATGGACCAGCTCCAAAAGCGGGGTTTTGCCAATCAGCTGATCGGCAGATGTATAGATGTTGCTCATGATGACAGTCCTCCCAATATTGGTTGTTGAATGATATATACCTGGATGCGGTATCGCCAGCATTGGAAATGCAGGCAATACGCGCTTTCCATAATACCAATTTTCCGAGTTGGTTGATATGGATTATATGACAGAGTGCCAGGTTTGTCAATAACTCTTTGGAAAATATTTGAGTTGATTTCCTATTAACCGTGCCATATAATAGGTTTATTGTCTGGTGGAGGTATACTATGCTGATTTCAACGAAAGGGCGATACGCTTTGCGGGTCATGGTAGACCTTGCTGAACACCCATCGGAGGGATATGTTCCGCTGAAAGAGGTTGCGCAAAGGCAGGAGATTTCGGAAAAATATCTGGAAGCCATTATTAAGATTCTGGTGAGAGCCAAGCTGCTGAGCGGTGTCCGGGGAAAAGGCGGAGGCTATAAACTGACCCGTGCTCCCCAGCAGTATACCGTTGGCTCCATTCTGCGCCTGACGGAGGACTCGCTGGCCCCCGTCACATGTCTGGAGACGGATGCCGCCCCCTGTTCCAGAGCAGCGAGCTGCCTGACCTTGCCCCTGTGGCAGGGGCTGGACCGGGTCATTAACGAGTATCTGGACGGCATTACGCTTGCGGATTTGCTGCAGTGGGAAGCGCAGGGGAATGACTATGTGATTTAGGCGCTTTCGAACAAGGTCAAAAAGGGGCACATCCACAAAGGATCTTGTGGATGCGCCCCTTTTAGGGCCTGTTCGCTTAAGCCCGGGGAGATTTCTGATCTCTCAGTATTTCCTTAGTTCCCACAGCCCTCACAGTGATCACAGTCCGGGAACAGCGACGGGTCGTAGGCAATGCCGTGCCGGTCATAGTAGTTCTTCAGCGCCGCCTTGATGGCCTCCTCCGCCAGTACGGAGCAGTGGAGCTTGTGGGCCGGAAGGCCATCCAGAGCCTCCGCCACAGCCCTGTTGGTCAGAGCCATGGCCTGGTCGATGGGCTTGCCCTTGATGAGCTCCGTAGCCATAGAGCTGGAGGCGATGGCGCTGCCGCAGCCAAAGGTCTCAAACTTTACGTCTGCAATCACGCCGTCTTGAATTTTCAGATAGATTTTCATGATATCGCCGCACTTGGCATTGCCCACCTCGCCAACGCCGTCCGCATCCTCAATGACTCCCACGTTCCGGGGACTGCGGAAGTGATCCATCACTTTTTCACTGTATAGTGCCATCATAATTCCTCCTCAAATGATGTGGGGTGTTTTGCCGCGCTCCAAGTCCCGCCATACTGGGGATATGCTCCGCAGGTACGCAACGGCGTCCTGGACAGCGGCGATCAGGTAGTTTATCTCTTCCTCTGTGGTCTCCTCGCCGATGGTCAGCCGCAGAGAACCGTGGGCGATTTCGTGGGGACGGCCAATGGCCAGCAGCACGTGGCTGGGGTCCAGAGAGCCGGAGGTGCAGGCAGAGCCGGAAGAGGCGCATATGCCTTTGTCGTCCAGCAGCAGAAGCAGGGACTCTCCTTCGATCCCCTCAAAGCAGAAATTTACATTGCCGGGGAGGCGGTTCTTTGCATCGCCGTTCAAAACAGCATGTGGAATCTTTGAAAGTCCTGCGATCAGCCGGTCCCGCAGCACCGTGGTCCTTGCGGCGTTTTCCTCCAGGTGTTCACAGGCGTCTGCCAGCGCCGCCGCCATACCGGCGGCGGCGGGGATGTTCTCTGTCCCGGCCCGGCGGCCCCGCTCCTGGGCGCCGCCCTCAATGAGGCTGGAGAGGGCCACGCCATGCCTGGCGTACAAAGCGCCAACGCCCTTTGGGCCGTGGAATTTGTGGGCGGAGAGGGATAACAGATCGATATTCTGGGCCGTGACATCAATGGGAAGATGCCCCGCCGCCTGCACCGCATCTGTGTGAAAGAGCACCCCTGCCTCCCGGCAGACCGCGCCGATTCCGCCCACGGGTTGGATGGTGCCGATTTCGTTGTTTGCATACATAACAGTGACCAGACAGGTGTCGGGCCGAAGAGCCCGGCGTACCTGCTCCGCTGCCACAATGCCGTCTTCGTGAACATCCAGCAGCGTGATCTGAAAGTCCTCCTTTTTCAGCCTGTCCAAGGTATGGAGTACGGCATGGTGTTCAAAGGCGGTAGAGATGATGTGACGTTTGCCCTGCCGTCCACCGAGATGTGCGGCGGAGAGGATGGCCTGGTTGTCCGCCTCGCTGCCGCCGGAGGTGAACGTCAGTTCCCGGGGCTCACAGCCCAAACAGGCGGCAATACGGGAGCGGGCCTCTTCCAGAGCCTCCCTGGCCTGCTGGCCGAAGGCATACAGGCTGGATGGATTGCCGTAAGATTCTTCCATATAGGGAAGCATGGCGGCTATGGCGGTGCGGCTCATTTTTGTCGTGGCCGCATTATCTGCGTAAATCATCATAAAAGCCTCCCGTTGTTTATTTGCCTATTAAACTAGTGGGTAAAATTATTATGCGCTCAATTTCCTATTTTGTCAATAGGAAATTGAGCGCGCCGGTTTTTCGCTGTGCTGATGGGGCAGGTCAACATTTGCCCGCCCGAAAAACAACTTTGTTGTTTTTCGGGTTATTTTGACTCTATAATGAAAGACCGCAAGAATGATGAAAAATTGCCTCTGCTGGTTTGCTATCATATGGGTGAAAGGAGGGAAAACCATGAACGGCCACAAGATTGAGAATATAGCGGCAGTGATTTTATATATAGAGGAGCATCTAAACGAAAAGCTGGACTTGGATACGGTCGCAAAAGCAGTGGGGTATTCAAAATATCATCTGCACCGTATGTTCACAGACACCGTTGGACTGACGCTCCACGACTATATCCAGCGCCGGAAGTTAACCGAGGCGGCAAAACTGCTGGTGTTTTCTGAAAAGCCGATTATTGAGATTGCACTGACTGCGGGATATGAAAGCCAACAGGCGTTTGCTTCCGTCTTCAAGGCCATGTATAAGCAGACGCCGCTGGAATACAGGCAAAACAAGTTTTTTTATCCTCTGCAGCTGGAATTTACGCTGAACAAAAATCTGTCAGTCTCTGATACTGTCATACAGGAAATATCTTATGCCGCGTCGGCGGACATTCCTGACTGGATGAACTTTATTACTCTTGTGATTGACGGTTTTCCATGTCTTGACGAAGCTGCCCATCTGGAACAGGTGAAACAGTACATTCAGCGGCGGCAGGCCCTTGTGATGCGGGACGGCCCCGTCATGACCGGTGCTGCTGCGTTTTCCCATCAGACTGGGAGCATCGACTTTATGGCGGTGCACCCGCAGTACCGGCGTTACGGAGCGGCAAAGGCGCTTCTTGACTTTATAATGCGCAATCTGCTTGTGGGCCGTGAAGTCAGTATCACAACCTTTCGCACGGGGGATAAGGCCGACACGGGACAGCGGGAGGAATATCAGCGGCTTGGTTTTGCGGAGGCAGAACTTCTGACCGAATTTGGCTATCCAACCCAGCGGCTTATTCTACCACCAAAACAGGAGAAAGGCGACAATGGATGATAACATTTTAGACCAAAAATGGAGCGCAGGGTCACTCCTGCGCTTCGCATTTCCCACCATCGTTATGATGATTTTTATGGGACTATA
This sequence comes from uncultured Oscillibacter sp., assembly GCF_910587525.1. Lineage (GTDB taxonomy): Bacteria > Bacillota > Clostridia > Oscillospirales > Oscillospiraceae > Oscillibacter. The sequence continues at coordinate 6,332 of NZ_CAJULS010000064.1, forward strand.
CACCATCGTGGACACGATCTTTGTGGCGCAGTTTGTGAATACGGACGCGCTTTCCTCTATCAATATTGTTTGCCCCATTATCAATATCACGGTGGGGCTGGGGACAATGATTGCAACAGGCGGAAACGCGATTGTCTCCCGAAAAATGGGGGCGGGTGAAAATCAGGAGGCCAAGGAAGATTTCACCTTGCTCATACTCACAGGAGCGGTGATAGGATTTCTCATTCTTTTAGGCGGGACAATCTGGATTGACAAAATTGTTTATGCTCTTGGGGCCAGCGATCTGCTGTTTCCCTATTGCAAGGACTATCTCATGGTGCTGTTTCTGTTCATTCCGGCCAATATCCTGCAAACGCTGTTTTCAAACCTGTTTGTGACGGCGGGAAAACCGGGCCTCGGTTTTGGGCTGTCTGCTCTGGCTGGCGTGGTGAATATCATTCTGGACTACATTTTCATTGTCCCCTGCGGTCTGGGCATCCAAGGCGCGGCTTTGGGGACTGGCTTCGGCTACCTGATCCCTACGGTTGCCGGACTGGTCTATTTTGCACGGAGCAAAGGAACGTTATCTTTCACAAGGCCAAAATTGAAATGGGCTGTGATAGGAGAAAGCTGTTTCAACGGCTCATCTGAAATGGTGGGACAGTTGGCAACCGCCGTCACAACATTCCTGTTCAACCGCACCATGATGAACCTGCTGGGAGAAAATGGCGTTGCGGCGATTACCATTATTATCTACTCTCAATTCCTGCTGAACACACTTTATATCGGCTACTCTATGGGAACAGCACCCATTATCGGGTTTAACTACGGAAACAGAAATGATGTCCAACTGAAACGGGTTTTCGCCATCAGTATGCGGTTTATCGGGTTGGCATCGGTGCTGGTATTTGCAGTTTCCATGTTTGGCGGCTCCTATATTGTGCGGTTGTTTGCGGATCATACATCGGAAGTTTATTTAATTGCGGCGAATGGTTTTACGATTTTTTCATACAGCTTTCTATTCTGCGGCCTGAACAATTTTACATCCGCAATGTTCACAGCATTGTCCAACGGAAAATTGTCTGCGGCCCTCTCATTTCTGCGGACATTTGGACTGCTGTCCGGCGGCATTCTTCTGCTGCCGCGGATTTGGGGAATCGCCGGCGTATGGCTGGCCGTGCCGTTTGCGGAAGGAATCATGTTTATTGTATCTGCCGCCTGTCTGGTCCATGAGCGGAAAAGATATGCTTATTAGAGCAATTCCCAAAATACTGAGAAAAGTTCAGCGGTCCGGGAAAGGCATAGCTGCGTTGCCGTCCTTGGCGGGCGTCAGCCCGCCCGCGTCCTCCGCCTTGCTCTGCATTCCCCGTCCCCACTGCCTTTTTTCTCATGATTTCTGGGAACTGCTCCAGGTCATCTGCCGGGTCACTTTTCAAATAAAGTCAAATCGAAACTTCTGCAAAACTGGAGACACGCACAGCGTGTCTCCAGTTTTCACACTTCGTACCCTTTGACCGGCGAAAGGCAGGCAGCTGCGGCGCGGACGGTTCAAACAAGGCTTAATCCTGGCCCATCAGCTTTGCCAGCCGGTACAACATCGTACACAGCTGCTGGCGGGTTACGGGCTGGCTCAGCATGAGGCCTCCGTCTGCGTTCCCGGTGAGAATGCCGTGTTCCACGCACCAGGCCACGCCCTCCCGGTGGGCGGGGGCCGGAGTGCTGTCCGCAGCCTGCCCGGAGACCGGCGTGTCAAACAGCGCCTGCTCTGCCGCCCGGCGGCGGACAAGGCCCGGCAGTTTTTTCCCGCCGCCCCGGTTGTAAAGGGCCATAGCATCCCGGATCTCCGGCAGGCCGCGGCCTTTGCACAGTGTTTTCAAGCGCCCTACGCCGCAGTTGAAGGTAAACGAGATCAGAGCGTCCCTCTGGTTGTCATTGAGCTCCTCCGCCAGCGGGCAGTTTTTCGGATCGTCCACCGCGTCGGCGAACCGTTGGCAGTCCGCCTTCAGCAGCCGGTCCGCCTCCGCCTGGGTGATAGTCTGGCCCTCCTCCACGTCCGGGCCGTAGTGCCCCCAGCCGATGGTCCAGTATTTTTCCGTCAGGACAGCTTTGTACGCCGTCAGGCGGCATCCTTCGAACTGTCTGATCAGGGCGAGGCCCGCCTCTCCGATGGGCCGCCCCATTATGCTGCCTCCGGCGGGCAGAGCTGATTTCTCTCTCCGCTCAGCCGTTTCCAGTCACACATCCGGCATACCTCCTTGAAAAACAAATGTCCTCCCAGTCTATGCGGACACTCTCTTCCCGGTGCCCGCGGCTCTGTGGCCTGACCGCCGGAATTGTTTGTTTTTTGCGGAGAATGTGCGGCGGAAAATGGGACAAAAACCGCTGTTATCCTGTAAAATAAGAGCTGTATTTGTAACCGGAGTGTACCACGCGGAGGTGACCGCACCAGCGGACAGCGTCCGCCGGCTGCAAATACAGGGCACATTTTAAGGAGAAATAAAAAACGGAGGAGCTTCCATGGGGGAAAACACCTACGGATACATCCGGGTATCCAGCATAGACCAGAACGAGGACCGGCAGCGGATCGCGCTGCGAAAGAGGGCCGTGCCTAAGGAGAACATCTACATGGACAAGCAGTCCGGAAAGGACTTCAACCGGCCGCAGTACAAAAAGATGGTGCGGCGCCTGCGGTCGGGAGACCTGCTGTACATTCTGAGCATTGACCGGCTGGGGCGGAATTACGAAGAGATCCAGAACCAGTGGCGGGTTTTGACCAAGGAGATCGGTGTGGACGTCTGCGTCATCGATATGCCCCTGCTGGACACCCGCAGCGGCAAGGACCTGATGGGAACCTTCATCGCCGACCTGGTGCTGCAGATCCTGTCCTTTGTGGCGGAGAGCGAACGCACCAATATCCGCCGGCGGCAGGCGGAGGGCATTGAGGCGGCCAGGGCCAGAGGGGTCCGCTTCGGCAGACCGCCCCGGCCGCTGCCGGAGAATTATCAAAATGTCTATCAGCGCTGGAGGATCGGGGCTATCACCGGCGTGGCGGCGGCCAGAGAGTGCGGAATGCCCCTTTCCACCTTCCGCTACCGGGCTCGGGCCTACGAAAACACAAAGCGGCAAGATCACACTTGAAGCCAGCGGAAAAATGTGGTATATTTTAATTTAGAGTGGTATAATTTGAACATCCCCCGGTAAAAGAGGTGAGTCCTACGGAGAAAAAGGGAATCAAAACCGCGGCGCAGAACCGCAAGGCTTTCCATGACTACTACGTTGAGGAGAAATATGAAGCCGGCATTGAGCTGGCCGGTACGGAGGTCAAGTCTATTCGGGCCGGCACGCTGAACCTGAAGGACGCCTACTGCACCGTCAAGGATGGGGAGCTGTTTGTCCACGGAATGCACATCTCCCCCTACGAGAAGGGCAACATCTTCAACAAGGACCCTATCCGCATCCGGCGGCTGCTGATGCACCGCCGGGAAATCCGCAAGCTCCACGCCCTTATCAAGCAGGACGGCTACACCCTGGTGCCCCTGTCCGTGTACTTCAAGGACGCGCGGGTCAAGGTGGAGATCGGCCTGTGCAAGGGCAAGAAGAACTACGACAAGCGGGACGCCGCCGCTCAGCGGGACGCCAAGCGGGAAATGGAGCGGGCTATGAAGACCCGATGATGGGTGCGCATAACTGGCGCCGGACTGACGGTTCCCGTCTCCTTCAAGGTAAACGAGGGCGGCGGACGGGTGATTACCGTCCAGGGTCCCGTCATCCGTGTAGAGCCTCCGCTGCGGAAGGGACGGACCTTTTTCGTCCGGCAGGCGGCGGGGCTTACTGTCCACCGTCCCAGGGGCAGGAGTTTTGAAAACGTCCTGTTTGACGCTCAGGGCAGGACCCTCTGCCGCTTCACTGCCGGGGAGAAAAACGGGGGGTCTTTCTCCAGTACCTGCGCAGTCAGGGCATACCCTTTTACCGTCCGGACGGCCAGCCTCTGGAGCCTGCCCCCGCAGTTCCGGCGGATGGCGTACCCATCCGCCACACGGATATGGAAAGGGTGTTCGGCCCCCGCTTCACGCTTCAGCTCCGGCGGACTGGGCCCACCGGGGTGTGGATCGCCCTGGAGATGGGTCTGGGGCTGCTGCTGTTCCTCTTCGGCGTTCCCGCCGTGGCGGTTTTCGGCGGCTCCTGGACGGCAGGGAGCCTGGATATCCTGCTGGCGGAAACCATCATCCTGATCGCTGGTCCCTGGGTCCTGGCGCTGGTGAAGGGGCAGCTCTTCCCGCCTGTTCTCACCGTGGAGGGAGACCGGATGCAGATCACCACCTTTGGCGGCTTCCGGGAGCTGCGCCTGGAAGACGTGGGCGGTTTTTACTTCCAGCGCTCCGGCGAGTGCTACATTTTGTATGACAAGAGGGGCAAAACCCTGGCGAAGTTCAGTACGCGGGATGACTTTGGCCCCCAGTTCATGGACTTCCTGACGGACCACAATATCATCTATCGCCAGCACATTTGAAAAGCCGCAGATCGCGGATTTTCAGCCGGACAGGCGGCCCCCGCCTGCCTGCGGGAGAGGTGGTGCCCCTGTGCATTGACTACATCAGACCGCGCTCCCCAAAAGTGCGAGCGCCCAGAAAGGAATAAAACGATATGTCCAACCATCCCATTGTCACCATCACCATGGAGGACGGCAAGGTCATGACTGCCGAGCTGTACCCGGAAAAGGCCCCCAATACGGTGAACAACTTCATCTCCCTGGCCGGCAAGGGCTTTTATGACGGCCTGACCTTCCACCGGGTGATCCCCGGCTTCATGATCCAGGGCGGCTGCCCCGACGGCACCGGCATGGGCGGCCCCGGCTATGAGATCGATGGGGAGTTCTCCGGCAACGGTTTTGCCCAGAACGACCTGGCCCACACCACCGGCGTACTGTCCATGGCCCGCACCATGGCCCCCAACTCCGCCGGGAGCCAGTTTTTCATCATGGTGGCCCCGGCTCCCCATCTGGACGGCCAATATGCCGCCTTTGGCCAGATTATCGACGGCACGGATCACGCCGTCGCCATCTCCCGGGTGCCCCGGAACATGATGGACGACCAGCCCAAAAAGCCAGTGGTGATCCAGTCCGTCAAAGTGGATACACACGGTGTGGAGTACCCCGCCCCCGAGACCCACTGAAGAACCCTGTCAGCCAAATGATCTGCAAAGGAGGCGCTTTATGAAAACTGCCATTATCACCGGGGCGTCCGCGGGCCTTGGCCGGGAGATCGTCCGGCAGGCCGGGGATATGTTCCCTGAGATCGAGAGCTATTGGCTCATCGCCCGCCGGGCGGACCGGCTGGAGGAGCTGGCGGAGACCCTGCCCGGCAAAGATATTGTGTGCCTTCCCCTGGATCTGTGCGACCCCATGAGCTTTGTGCAGCTCCAGGAGAGATTGGCCGAGGATAAGCCGGAGGTAGCGCTGCTGGTAAATAACGCCGGCTGCGGCTACTTGGGCCGTATCGGAGAGGCGGACACCGCCTCTCAGACCCGCATGGTGGATCTGAACCTGCGGGCTCTGACCGCTGTCACCAACATGGTGGTGCCGTATATGTCCCGGGCCGGGCGGATTTTGAACGTGTCCTCCATCGCCTCCTTCTGCCCCAACCCCCGTATGACGGTGTACTCCGCCTCCAAGGCCTACGTCTCCGCATACACCGTGGGCGCGGCAGAGGAGCTGCGCCCGCAGGGCATCACCGTCACGGCGGTGTGTCCCGGCCCTATGGCCACGGAGTTCCTGGAGGCGGGCAATATTGCCGGCAACTCCAAGACGTTCGAGATGCTTCCCTACTGCGATCAGGTCCGGGTGGCGGCAGGCGCCCTGCGGGCTGCCAGAGCGGGCCGGACCATCTATACGCCCAAGCTCTTTTACAAGTTCTACCGTCTGTTGGCGAAGGTCACGCCGGTAAAGCTGATGGTCAAGTTTACAAAAACCTGAAAAAATAAAAATGTCACGGAATCGTAACACATTTCGACAGAGAAATGTGTTACGATTTCAGATAGCAGTTTCCCGCAGTACCTCATAGATGCCAATCTCAATTCCGCACCTCTTTTTCTGCTGCAAATCGTGGGGGAAGAGGAGGAATTACTTGCCTCACCGGTCTCCTGTGCGAGTCCAGTGGAGCGAGTCGCGCGGGAAAAGGAGGGGAAAAGAGCGAAGCGCAGTTTTCGCCGCAAGGCGGAAACGGAGTGAAGCGGATTTTGCCCCGACGACGGGGGTGTACCGGTTTCGACGGGGGTATGGAGGCGGGATCAGCGGGCGGCGGCGCCTGACCGCCATAAAACGGGCAATTTATAAATCAAATAACAACAACACTGTTGCTGTTGCTGCCTAATTAAAGGCAGCCGTCCGACCCGGAAGGACCGCGAGCTGGGAAGGGCGTCGTTTAGCGGTAAATGTGCGTACGGTAAGCTTTGCCCGTGCCACACATCATGAAGCTCACCTGACTTGGCGGCGTGACGGTTTGCCGTCTGGAAGGGGAACAGGAAGGAAGACTTCCGCAATAATCGTCTGCGCCCGGAGAACATCCCGTTAAAGTGCTTTCGGACGGGGGTTCAACTCCCCCCACCTCCACCAAACGTTAGGTATACGAACACCATGTCAAACATCAGTCTGGCGGTGTAT
>NZ_CAJULS010000065.1 GCF_910587525.1 uncultured Oscillibacter sp.
CCCTTTTCCGCCGATTTTCAGGAGCGGACGGCGAACCTGCTGCACCAGTGCGCCCGAGAATTGGAAAAGGAGAACAAGATCGTGAATTTCAGTAAGACAAAAAAGCTGGCGGTGACAGCTGCCGCCGCCGTGGCCCTTCTGATCGTGTCTGTGTCCGCCGCCCTGGTGTGGCTGACCCCTGCCCAGGTGGCGGAGCGCTTCGGCAACACCCTGCTGTCGGAGGCCTTTGAGGGCCCGGACGCCATTGTCATCGACGAGACCGTGGAGACCGGAGACTTCGCCGTAACGCTCATGGGTCTGGTGTCCGGAGAGGACCTGGATACGCTGAACCCGGACCCGGGCTCCGCCCACACCTACGCCGTGCTGTCCCTCCGCCGCCTGGACGGGGAGCCTCTGGAGACCCAGACCTTCGGCTTTTCCGACTACACCATGACACCCTTGGTCGCGGGCTGCTCCCCGGCGGCGGTGAACAACTGGACCCTGGGTGCATTTGCCTCCGGCTTTGCCGAGAACGGCGTGTACTACTGCATGCTGGACACCGAGAGCATCGAGAAATTCGCGGACCGCACGGTGTACATGGCCTTCTATGAGGGTCTTGCACCCAACAACACCATCTTCACCGTGAACGGCGACGGCACCATCGCCTTCTGCGACGACTTTGACGGTGTTCACGCCCTGTTTGAGCTGCCCCTGGACCCCGCCAAGGCGGACCCTGCGGCGGTGGAGGCCTTCCTGGAGGAAAACCCCATGGGCTGGACCAATGACCGCACGCCCACGGAGGACGGGAACTATGTGACCACTGAGCAGGAGACGGAGGACGGCCTGATCGTCACCCTTCAGCCCGCCGGCGGCGAGGACCGGAACGGGTGACAAAGAACGGTCTTACCGCCTTGATCCGGACGGCGGAATGAACTGAACGGGCCGGGAGCCGCCAGAGGCTGCTCCCGGCCCATTTGACTTTTTCCGCCTGGGGTGGTATGCTCCAAACGAGCTTATTTTGGGAGGCGGAGAACCATGTACCGGATCTTCATCGTAGAGGACGACCCCGTCATCGCCGGGGCCATGCGGCGGCACTTGGCGGGCTGGGGCTATCAGGTGGCCTGCGCGGAGCGGTTCGACAGCGTGCTCTCCGAGTTTGCCGCCTTTAACCCCCAACTGGTGCTGCTGGACATCTCCCTGCCCTTTTTCAACGGCTTCCATTGGTGCACGGAGATCCGCCGGGTCTCCAAGGTGCCCATTATCTTCGTTTCCTCCGCCTCGGACAACGTGAGCATGGTGACCGCTATGCAGATGGGAGGGGACGACCTGCTGCCCAAGCCCTTTGACCTCCAGGTCCTCTCCGCCAAGGTTCAGGCCGCCCTGCGCCGGGCCTATGACTTCGGCCCCGCGGCCCGGCTGCTCTCCTGCGGCGGCGCGGTGCTGAACCTCTCTGACGGCACCCTGACGGCGGCGGGGCAGCGGGTAGAACTGACCAAAAACGAGCACAAAATTTTGCAGCTCCTTCTGGAGCACAAGGGGGAGATCGTCACCCGGGAGGCCATCATGGCCGCCCTGTGGGCCTCGGACAGCTTTGTGGACGAAAACACCCTGTCCGTCAATGTCAACCGCCTGCGGAAAAAGCTGGACGGCGCGGGCCTCCATGACTTTATCCGCACCTGCCGGGGAGCGGGGTATCTGGTGGAGGACCGCCTATGAGCCTGCTGAGCGCGTATCTGCGGCGGCAGTACAAGCTGCTGCTTTTGCTGCTGGGATTTTTCGTGATCTTCGCGGCGGTATTCTCCCTCTATGACCTGCCGGGGGAGGCGGTGGCCTACGCCGCCGCGCTGTGCCTGGCCCTGGGGCTGGCCCTCTTTGCCGTGGGGTACAGCCGCTTTCTCGCCCGGCACCGGGAGCTGCGGCTGCTTCTGCGGCAGGCCCGGGAGAAAGTTCTGCCCCTGCCGCCTCCCAGGGGCCTTCTGGAGGAGGACTATCAGGCCTTGGTCCAGGCCCTCTGCCAGGACCGGGCCCATCTGGCTGCGGAGAACGAGAACCGCCTGCGGGACATGACGGACTACTACACCTTCTGGGCCCACCAGATCAAGACCCCCATCGCCGCCCTGGGCCTTCTTCTCCAGGAGCGGGAGGACGGCGGTGCCCTGGAGGTGGAGCTTTTGAAGATTGAGCAGTATGTGGAGATGGTCCTGTCATACCTGCGGCTGGACAGCAGCTCCACAGACTACGTCCTCCAGGACTGTGACCTGGACGGAATCCTCCGGGGCGCGGTGCGGAAGCTGGCCAAGATGTTCATTCTGAAAAAAATCACCCTGGATTTTCAGGAGACAGGAAAGACCGTGCTGACGGACGGCAAGTGGCTGGGCTTTGTGGTGGAGCAGGTGCTCTCCAACGCCCTGAAATACACACCGGAGGGCGGCACCATCCGCATTTACGGCGACCGGGACACGGTGGTCATTGCCGACCGCGGCATCGGCATCCGGGCCGAGGACCTGCCCCGGGTCTTTGAGAAGGGCTTCACCGGGTACAACGGCCGGACGGGGCGGAAGTCCACCGGCATCGGGCTGTACCTCAGCAAGATGGTGATGGAGCGGCTGTACCATGGCATCACCGTCACCTCCCGGCCCGGCCAGGGCACCCTGGTGCGCCTGGACCTGAGCCGGGGGCGGCGGGTGGTGGAGTGAGGGAGTGCAGGGGCCATCGGGGGAATAGCCTGCACAGGGGTGCAGGCTCCACATGGCCTCTATCTCCAATCTCAAACAGTTTATATGTCCCCCCTCACAGTGGTCCAGGCTGAAAGCGGGGCAGGCATTTCTCTGTGGGGCCCGCTGCCCTCAGCGGGCCATTCCCCCTCAACTGCCCGGCTTTCTCCCCGTATCCCGCCCATTTTCCCAACCTTACAAAACTGTAAGAAACCGCGCCGGACTGTAAGCCAAATCGATGGCTGGCGGTCCGGCGCGTCTGGTATACTGGGTCCATCAAACCCAAGGAGGTCTTTTTCATGGCACTGCTGGAAGTACAGCATTTACAGAAGGTTTACACCACCCGCTTCGGCGGGAACCAGGTGGAGGCACTGCGCAGCGTGAGCTTCTCCGTGGAGCCTGGAGAGTATGTGGCCATTATGGGCGAGTCCGGCTCCGGCAAGACCACGCTCTTAAACATCCTGGCGGCCCTGGACCGCCCCACTGCCGGGGAGGTCTATCTCAACGGCAAGGCCCTCTCCGGCATCCGGGAGCGGGATCTGGCGGCCTTCCGCCGGTCCCACCTGGGCTTTGTGTTCCAGGACTTCAACCTGCTGGACACCTTCTCCCTGCGGGACAACATCTTCCTGCCCCTGGTGCTGGCGGGGAAGGACTTCGAGGCCATGGACGCCAAGCTCCGCCCCCTGGCAAAGCAGCTGGGCATCGCGGACATTCTGGAGAAGTACCCCTACGAGGTCTCCGGCGGACAGAAGCAGCGCTGCGCCGCGGCCCGCGCCCTCATCACCGGTCCCCAGATCGTCCTGGCGGACGAGCCCACCGGCGCCCTGGACTCCCGGGCCTCCGACAATCTGCTGGAGCTCTTCGGGGAGATCAACCGGGACGGCCAGACCATTTTGATGGTGACCCACTCCGTCAAGGCCGCCAGCCACGCCGGAAGGGTGCTCTTTCTGCGGGACGGGCAGGTGTACCACCAGCTCTACCGGGGCGGGGAGACTCAGGAGTCCCAGTTCCGCCGCATCTCCGACACGCTGACTGTGCTCTCGCAAGGCGGTGAGTCCCATGCGTAAATCCGGCTTTTTCCCCCGGCTGGCTCTGGTGAACCTGGCCCGAAACGGGCGGTACTACGGGCCCTATCTCCTCTCCTGCGGCGGCGTTGCGGCCATGTACTACATCCTCCGCTTCCTCTCTGGCCATGAGACCCTGAAAACCGTCCGGGGAGCCATGTACCTCCAGTCCCTGACCAGCGTGGGGTGCTTTGTGGTGGCGCTCTTCGCCGCTGTCATCCTGCTCTACGCCAACAGCTTCGTCATGAAGCGGCGGCAGAAGGAGCTGGGCCTTTACAACATCTTGGGGCTGGAGAAGCGGCACATCGCCCTGGTGATGTGCTGGGAGACGCTTCTCTGCGCCGCGGCGGTGATCGCCGGAGGGATTCTGGCGGGCATTCTCCTGTCCAAGCTGATGCTGCTGGTGGTGCTGAAAATGTCCCATCTGCCGGTGCTGTTCGGCTTTTCCGTCAGCCTGCCGGGAATTTGCGAGACGGCCGTCCTCTTCGCCGCGCTGATGGCCCTGACGCTGCTGCGCAACCTCTTGCGGCTGTACCGGTCCAAGCCGGTGGAACTCCTGCACAGCGAACATGCCGGGGAGCGGGAGCCCCGGACCAAATGGCTGCTGGTGCTCACCGGCACGGTGACGCTTCTGGGGGGCTACGGCCTCTCCTTCACGGTGAAAAACCCCGTGGAGGCCATGTTCTTTTTTCTTCTGGCAGTGGCGCTGGTGATGATCGGCACCTACTGCCTGTTCACCGCCGGGTCCATCGCCCTGCTGAAACGCCTGCGGGCCAACAAGCGCTTCTACTACAGGACCAACCACTTCACCGCCGTCTCCGGCCTCCTCTACCGCATGAAGCAGAACGCCGTGGGCCTTGCCAACATCTGTATTCTCTCCACTATGGTGCTGGTGACGGTCTCCACCACCATCTGTATGTATATCGGCCTGGACCGGGCCCTGGACGAGATGTTCCCTTACGACATCGAATTTCTCCAGGACCTGGACCGCCAGCCCGGGGACTCCATGGAGTATCTGGAGGCAGTGCGGCGGGAGGCCGCCTCCGTGGGTGATATCCAGAACCTTCGGTATTATAACCGCTACTGGGTGTACTGCGGGTGGCGCAGCGGCGTGCTCTCTCTGAACATGAGCCCCAATACCCAGCGGACGCTGCTGGAGGTGGTGGCGGCGGAGGACTACGCCCGCCTGACGGGCCGGGCTGTCAGCCTGGCCCCGGGCGAGGTGCTGGTCCACGCCGCCGGCCTGGAGAATTTCTCCGCGGATTTCCGCATCGCCCGGTACAACGACGAACACCCCGCCCCGTATATTGAATCGCCCTTTGACCTGGAGGGATACGCCTTCCACGTCCAGGGCGGGATCCCGGAGCCCATCCGCCACGCCACCACCGTTCTGCTGGGCAGCGAGGAGGCAGAGCTGTTCCTGGTGGTCTCGGATCGGGAGACGGCGGAGAATCTCATGGCCCTGGACCGGGAGCGCACCGCCCGCCAGTTCCGCATCCAGCTGAACCTGACCGGAAAGGACTACGCGGAAAAGCTGGCCCAGACCGAGGACCTGGTGTACCGCCTGAGCCTGCGGGAGGACGGCATCAGCTTTAACAGCAAGCAGAGCAACGCCCAGGAGTTCTATGCCATGTACGGTGGCTTTTTGTTCCTGGGGGTGTTCCTTGGCATCCTCTTCCTCATGACCACCGTCCTCATCATCTACTACAAGCAGATCTCCGAAGGCTATGAGGACCAGCGGCGCTACCACATCTGCCGCCAGGTGGGCATGACGGAGAAGGAGGTCCGGGCCTCTATTCACAGCCAGATCCTGCTGGTGTTCTTCCTGCCCCTGGGGACGGCGGGGGTCCATGCGGCGGCGGCCTTCCCCATGCTCTCCCGTATGCTGACGCTGTTCAACCTATACGACGTGAAGCTGTTCGCCCTCTGCACGGCAGGGACCATGCTGGCCTTCTGCGCCATTTACGCCCTGGTCTACGGCCTCACTGCCCACACTTACGACCATATCGTGGGCGGCGAAGCGGAGCGCTGACCTCCCGCGGCCCCGGCGGCTTCTCAGGCCGCCGGGGCCGCGGTTCTTTCAAAATTGTCAGATTTCAGAAAAATGCGGACAGATTCCGTGCTATTGTAAAAAACAGGGGGCCGCCTGCGGAAGTGTTCTCTTCGCGCATTTTATGCAGGGGCCGGGCTCTGTCCCGGCCCATCCGCCGGAAACCCGGCGTTTTCGGAAAACGGGCGGGGACAGAGTCCCGCCCCTGCAAAGCCGCTGTTTTGCTTGAAACATTCCCCCCTTTTTTCGCCTTATATCAGGGCCCGGAACTCGAAAACCACAAATTGTGACTTGACAATCTGTATTAACTATATTATTATATCTAATACACTAGTACAATGATACACAGTAGACATAAAAATATTTCCGCTTTTTGAAGAAAACCAGACCGCCATCTCGTATGGATGGATAGAACAACGCGAAATGAGGGACCTTACATGAAAATTCTCATCACCTCCGACTGGTACAGCCCCGCCGTCAACGGGGTGGTCACGTCGGTAAAAAATCTCCGCCGGGAGCTGGAGCGGCGGGGCCATGAGGTCCGGGTGCTGACCCTCTCCCAGAGCCGCCGCTCCTGGGAAAAGGACGGCGTGACATACCTGGGCTCCATCGCCGCGGGACTGGTATACCCCGGCGCCCGGCTGCGCACGGCTCTGGCCGGAAAGCAGGTGCGGGAGTTGATTGCCTGGGGGCCGGACGTGGTCCATTCCCAGTGCGAATTCTCCACCTTCTTCCTGGCCCGGCGCATCACGGAGGAGCTGGACATCCCCCTGGTCCACACCTATCACACGGTGTACGAGGACTACACCCACTACTTCTCCCCCAGCGTCCGGTTCGGGCGGCAGGCGGTAGCGGTGTTCTCCCGGTGGGTGGCGGCCCGGACAGACTGCCTCATCGCCCCCACCGGCAAGGTGCGGATGCTGCTGCAAAAATACGGCGTCCGCTGCCCAGTGTTCGTGGTGCCCTCCGGCATCGACCTCACTCCCTTCAGTCGTGAGGCGGACCCCTGGCGGTCGGCGGTGCTGCGGGCCAGCCTGGAGATCCCGGAGGAGCGGACCATTCTGGTCTCCGTGGGCCGGCTGGCGGAGGAGAAGAACATCGACGAGCTGCTGCGCAGCCGCGCCGCCATGGGGGATGTTCCGGTGACGCTGCTGATCGTGGGAGACGGTCCCGACCGCCCGCGGCTGGAGCGGGAGGCCGCCGCCCTGGGCCTCACGGCTCCGGATGTGATCTTCGCCGGTATGGTACCCCCGGAGCAGGTATCGGACTGGTATCAGCTGGGGGACCTGTTCGTCAGCGCCTCCACCAGCGAGACCCAGGGTCTGACCTACATCGAGGCGCTGGCCGCCGGCGTCCCCGCCCTGTGCCGGGCGGACCCCTGCCTCACCGGTGTCGTCCGGAACGGGGAGAACGGCTGGCAGTACCGGGACCAGGCGGACTTCCAGACAAGGCTCTCGGAGTTCCTCTCCCAGCCCCACCGCCGGGAGCGGCTGTCCCGGAGCGCCCGGGCCTCGGCGGAGGAGTTCTCCGCCCAGCGCTTCGCGGAGCGGGCGGAGGCCATCTATGTTGAGCAGATCGCCCGCCACGCCGTTGAAAGCCGCTGTCAGGGGGTTTCCGCATGAGCCGGCCCGTGGAAAGAACCGTCTTCCAGGCCGTGTCCGCCATCGGGTTTCTCCTGTGCGTGGCGGTGGCCCTGTGGGGGTGGCAGACCGGCGTGCTGACCTCCCAGGAGCGGCTGGAGGCGCTGGTCGCCAGCCTGGGGATCGCCGGGGCGCTGCTGTTTACCGTCTTTCAGGCGGTGCAGGTAGTGGTGCCCGTTCTGCCGGGGGGACTAGGGTGCCTGGTGGGCGTGGTTCTGTTCGGCCCGGTGTGGGGCTTTGTCTACAACTACGTAGGCATCTGCATCGGCTCCCTCATGGCCTTCGCCGTGGCCCGAAACTGCGGCAAGCCCCTGCTGTCCCTCCTCTTCTCGGAGAAGACCATCCAAAAGTACAGCCAGTGGGCGGAGGAGCGGAACCGATTTGCCCGGCTCTTTGCCCTGGCCATCTTTCTGCCGGTGGCGCCGGACGATTTCCTGTGCTACCTGGCGGGCACCACGGACATGAGCTGGCGGCGGTATACCGCCATCATTCTCCTTGGCAAGCCCTTCGCCATCGCCCTGTACAGCCTGGGGCTGACCGCCGTCTGGCAGATGATTGTCCGTTGAGGACATGCCCGGGGATTTGAAAAAATTTTCCGTCATAAATCGACGGTTACCGTAAAAACTGATTCTGGATCAAAAAAGCGGACGGAGACGCCCGGCTGGATTTGTGCGCCCAAAAACGGATTTCCGGGGCGCGGTAAGGAGAGGACGTCATGAAAATCTACATTTACAGCGGCGGAGAGAAACTGGTGGGCCGCAGCGGCGTGGGACAGGCCATCCGCCACCAGCGGGAGTGCCTGCGGCGGGCGGAGATCGAGACTTCCTCCCGCTGGACGAAGGACGCCGCCGCCGTCCATGTGAACACCGTTCTGCCGGACTCCGTTCTGGCGGCCCTGGGCGCCCGCCTGCGGGGGAGGAAGGTGGTCTGGTACGGCCACTCCACCATGGAGGACTTCCGGGGCTCCTTCAAGGGTTCCGACGCCCTGGCCCCCCTGTTCCGGCAGTGGATCAGGTTCTGCTACGGCCTGGGGGACGTGGTACTGACCCCCACGGAGTACTCCCGGCAGCTGCTGGAGAGCTACGGCCTCAAGCGCCCGGTTTACAGCATCTCCAACGGCGTGGACACGGAATACTTCCGTCCGGACCCCGCCGCCCGGGCCGCCTTCCGGAGGCGGTACGCCCTGGAGGAGAACGCGCGGACGGTGATCTCCGTGGGCCACACCATCGCCCGGAAGGGCCTGCCGGAGTTTCTGGATCTGGCGCGGCGGATTCCTTCCGCCCGGTTTTTGTGGTTCGGCTGGACAGATCCCCGCCTGATTCCCCAGGAGATCGTCCGGGCCATTGAAAACGCCCCCGCCAATGTCCATTTCCCCGGCTTTGTGGACCGGGAGCGGCTGCGGGAGGCCTACTGCGGCGCGGACGTGTTCGCCTTCATGAGCCATGAGGAGACCGAGGGCATCGTGGTGCTGGAGGCCCTGGCCTGCGGCATTCCCACGGTGGTACGGAACATTCCCGTGTACGGCGGCTGGCTCGAGGACGGCAAAAATGTATACAAGGCGTCAAATACCGGCGAATTTCAACAGAGCGTTGAGGGCATCCTCGCAGGCTCCCTGCCGGACCTGACCTCTGCGGGCCGGGCCACGGCGGAGAGCCGGAGCCTGGAGGCCGTGGGGAGCCAGCTGCGAGATATCTACTGCCGGGAGCGGATTCTGCCGCCCCTGCCCTCCCCCGTGCGGCAGCGGCATGTCCGGGCGTAAATGCGGAAGAAAATACACAGGGCGGGAGGCGCCGGAAGGCGCCTCCCGCCTCAGCTTGCCGAAAAACGGTCAAACAGGACAAAAAAGGTCACAGATTAAGCGGGGGAGCACGAGGGGCGGCGCCCGCCTCGTATGGGATCAAATGTCTGCAAACGGCTGCTCCGCCTATTGGGAAACCCTGCGGCGGTAGTCCTCCACAATCTCCTTTAAGGTTGTGGATTGCAGGCTTGCTGCCAAATCTCCCCGGATCTTCTCGTAAGACGCGTCCAGAACTCCGTGGATATTTCTTCCAACCGGGCAGAAGGGCGACGGTGCGGAGTGAATCCCGATCAGCTTATCCAGCGCGCCGGGCTCAACCGCCATGCAGACCCGATACAGGCTGATCTGGTCAAGGGAACAGCCGATCTCCGCTCCGCCCCTTCCGGATTTGACAGATATAATGCCGGCCTTTTTCAAGGCGCTCATAATGCCGCGGACCACGACGGGGTTGCACCCCGTTGAAAGCGACAGCAGCTCGCTTGTCACCCGCCTGCCGCCGCCGTATTCATTGATAAAGACCAGGCAGTGAACCGCGATGGAGCACTTTGTACTGATATGCACAGCTTCCACCTCCAGACAGTTTGAGCATACCATAAAATCCGGCTGGTGTAAATCTTGACATTACACCCCGGAGACGGTATACTATTGATGTAATTCTAAATATTACATATTGGAGGCGGACAAATGAGCTTTTACAAACTGATTTTCAGTCCCACAGGCGGTACGGAGAAAGTGGCCGCCGCACTTGCCCAGGCATGGAGCCAGCCCGCGGAAACCGTTGATCTCTCCAACGCCGGGAGCAATTTTTCAAAATGCGCCTTTGGGGACGGCGATACTGTGCTGATCGCAGTACCGTCTTTTGGAGGGCGCGTTCCAAAATTGGCGGCTGAGCGTCTGGCGGAGATCAAGGGCGGCTCCGCAAAGTGTGTTCTCGTATGCGTATACGGAAACCGCGCCTATGAGGATACCCTGGCGGAGCTGGCGGACATCGCCGAAAGCTGCGGCTTTCGCGTGACTGCCGCAGTCTCAGCCATTGCCGAGCACTCCATCATACACCAGTATGCCGCGGGACGTCCCGATGCAAGGGACATGGAGACGCTGGCGGCATTTTCAAAACAGATTCAGGAAAAGTTAGCCCTCCCCGGAATTCCTCAAAAACCGGAGATTCCAGGCAGCCGGCCCTATAAAAAGGCGGGAGGCGCGGGACTGGCCCCGAAGGCGGACAAAAACTGCGTGAACTGCGGGCTGTGCACGAAGAACTGCCCCGCCGGAGCAATTGATCCATCCAATGTGAAATCGTGCAGCAAAGGCAAATGTATCTCCTGTATGCGGTGTGTCGCGCAATGTCCGCATCAGGCCAGAAGGGTGAACGGAGCAATGGTCTCGGCCGCGGCGCTGGCGCTCAAAAAGGCCTGCGCCGGGAGAAAGGAACCCGAATTATTCATTGCGGTTTAGAAGCTGTATTCACAGGCGATGAACGCCGTCCGGACGGGTCTTTTTTCGCGCCGGTCTTCGTAAAATTTTCTTGAAATACATCCAGCATTTCCCGCCGGTGAATACAGCAAAGAGGCCGCACAGCCTGGCTGTGCGGCCTCTTTTTATAATCTCCGGAAGACATGGATGCGGAAGGAGATGGTGACGTCCAGGGTCTCCAACGCCGCCAGCCGCTCCCCGCCGGACCGGGGCGTTTTCCAGTAATAGGGGGTCATGCGGAACAGATTCCGGATATCCGTTTGATTGGGCAGAGTGACGGCGCTGTCAACCGGGACGATCCGCTCATAGGCAAAACCCTCGTAGGGCGTCTCCTTCTCCTCGTTGGGGTAGGGACGGTCATACAGCACCTCTTTCAGCTCCCACAGGTGCCGCTCCCCGGGGACCACGTACATAAACACGCCGCCGGGCCGGAGCACCCGGCGGAACTCCTCCAGAGCCAGGGGGGAGAAGCAGTCCAGCAGGATATCCGCGGCCCCGTCCGCCAAAGGCAGGCGGTAGGAGGAAGCCACGGCGAACTCCACGCCCTTCTCCCGCTTCGCCGCGGAGCGGAGAATGAACTTGGAAATGTCCGTCCCCGCCATGCGGGGCGCTCTTCCAGCGTTCCGCATGGCCTGAAAAATACCGGCGGTGTAGTAGCCCTCGCCGCAGCCGGCGTCCAGGATCACCGGAGATTCGCCGCACTCGGCCAAAACCTGACAACAGAGCGTATTCAAAAGCAGCTCGTAATACCCTCTGGACAGGAATTCCCGCCGGGCCAACGCCATTTGCCGGTCATCGCCGGGGGCGGCGGAGTGCTTCTGATTGGGCGGCAGCAGGTAGGCGTAGCCCTCCCTGGCCAGGTCATAGCTGTGGCCGGAGGGACAGACACAGGCCCGCTCTCCCCGCTCCAGGCCCGCCCCGCAGATGGGACACCGGAAGAGGCTCATAGCGCCTCCTTTCGGGTCACGTCGTTGATCCACTTTCGGCTCCGGAGCCGCCAGATCCCCAAGGGCATCTTGCTCAGGCCCTCCGCCTGGATGCCCAGGCACACCAGGGCCGCCGGCGCGTGAAAGACCAGGGCCGTCAGAGCGGTGGTGGTCACCGCCACGCCCCAGAGAGAGCCCAGGTCAATGATGGCGGCCATGCGCACATCGCCTCCCGCCCGCAGAATGCCGGAGATATTGGTGATGTCGAAGGCCTTGGTGGGCATGATGACGATGAAAACGACGCACATGGTGACGGCAATCCGCAGCGAGAGATCCGCCAGATGGAACAGGGGATAGAGATAGGGGATGAACACCGTGGGCAGGAGAACCGCCAGACACGCTGACCCCAAAAAGCCCAGCAGCAACGACAGCAGCAGCAGGCAGCACCCCACGTCATAGACCTGATCCCTGGAGGCGCCCTCGCCGATGAGCTTGCCGATGATGACCGCCGCAGCGCCGGAGATTCCCCAGCATGCCACAGTGGAAAACTTCTCGATGTTGCCCATGATGGCGTAGGCCGCCAGCATCTCCTCGGAGATAGCCATATGGCCGATGATGGCGGTGATCACCGTGGTACCCAGGCCCCAGAGGGAGTCATTCAACAGCACGGGGATGGAGTACTTCACAAAATCCCGGATCAGGGCAGTACCGGGGCGGAGGAGAGCGGCAGGCTGAAGGGGAATCCGCCGGTCCCGCAGGGCGTAGCCGAAGGTGAGGAGAAACTCCACCACCCGGGCGGCCAGCGTGGCGGCGGCGGCGCCGGTGATCCCCAGGGCGGGAGCGCCGAACTTGCCGAAGATCAGGATGTAGTTCAAAAGGGTGTTCAGAAGCATGGAGCAGGCGAAGACCGTCATGCCCATGAGGGGATTCTCCGTGCTGCGCTGCATGCCGATGTACACGGAGCTGACGGTGTTGAAGATGTAGCTGATGCCCACGATCCGGACGTAGGGAGCCCCCAGGGGGATCAGCTGGGCGTTGTTGGTCACAAGGCCCATGACGAACTCCGGAAAGCAGAAGAGGATCAGGGCCACCAGGGACGCGATGGCCACGCCTGCG
>NZ_CAJULS010000066.1 GCF_910587525.1 uncultured Oscillibacter sp.
CCTACCTGATGAGCGGCGTGGCCTTCTCCACCATGTACTTCTCCATGTTCAGCGTCCCCCATCTGGGCGGCCTGATCCCCTCTCTGTACGGCACCTTTACCCTGATCGTTCTGACCTCCGTGGTCAAGCACTTTCCCTTTGCCAGCCGCTCCGGTACCGCCAACATGCTCTCCATCAGCGTGGAGCTGGAGGAGGCGGCGGACATTGCCGGCGCCAGCTTCTGGAAGCGGATGAGTTCCATCATTATCCCCCTGGCAAAGAACGGCTTTATCTCCGGCTTCATGCTGACCTTCATCTCCATTGCCAAGGAGCTGGACCTGATCATCATCATGATGACGCCCACCACCCGTACTATGTCCTTCCTGGCCTTTACCTACTCGCAGGAGGGCTACAACCAGATGTCCGACGCCATCTCTGTGTGCGTGCTGCTGTTCATCCTGGTCTGCTATATCGTCGCCAACAAGGTCGGCGGCGCCGACATCGGCAAGAGCTGGTAAACCACGGACCCACGACATAACAGAAAGGAAAGAACGATAATGAGTCGTATTGAGTTAAAGAATATTGATAAATTCTATGGCAGCAACCACGTCCTGCGCAACATCAACCTGACCATTGAGGATGGCGATTTCATGACCCTGCTGGGCCCCTCCGGCTGTGGCAAGACCACCACCCTTCGCGTGGTGTCCGGCCTGGAAAAGCCCCAGAACGGCATCATGACCATCGACGGTGTGGAGATGATCAACGCCGACGACGCCTATTACGCCGAGCCCAGCAAGCGCGGACTGAACCTGGTCTTCCAGTCCTACGCCCTGTGGCCCCACATGACAGTGTACAACAACATCTCCTTTGGCTTGAAGATCCAGAAAATGAGCCACGATGAGATTGACCGCCGGGTCATGGACTCGCTGAAGATGATGCGCATTGACATGTACAAGGACCGCTATCCCACTGAGCTCTCCGGCGGACAGCAGCAGCGCGTGGCCATTGCCCGCGCCGTGGCCTCCAGCCCCAAACTGCTGCTCCTTGACGAGCCCCTCTCCAACCTGGACGCCAAGCTCCGCATCGACATGCGCGCCGAGCTTCAGCGTCTCCACAAGGAGCTGGGCACCACCATTATCTATGTCACCCACGACCAGGTGGAGGCCCTGACCATGTCCACCAAGATCGCCCTGTTCAAGGCCGGCGAGCTGAACCAGGTGGCCACTCCCATGGAGCTGTACAACAACCCCATCGACCTGGAGGCCGCCGACTTCATCGGTAATCCCCGCATCAACCTGATTCCCGGCAAGGCAGAGATGAAGGGCGGCGAGCTGGTGGTCAAGAGCGAGTTGGGAGGGCATACCTTCTCCGCAGACCATCTTACCAACGAGCAGAAGCCCGCCAGCGGCGAGTTCGACTGTGTTCTGGCCGTCCGTCCCGAACAGATTCTCATCTCCCGGGAGCCTGTGGAGGGTGCGCTTCCCGTCAATGTGTACGCCAGCCAGCCTGCCGGTTCCGAGACCATTGTCACCCTCAAGGCCGGCGAGGAGGAGTTTTTGTCCAAGGAGATCGGTCAGGTCCACTATGACATCGACCAGAAAGTCTGGGCGATTATTGACCAGGATAAGATCAACGTGTATAATAAGGAGACCACCCGTCTGATTAAGCGCGCGGTGTAATTTCCAGGTCATCCGGATCAAAGCGCTCCCGTGCGGCGGGGAGTACCGCCGCACGGCCCCGCTTGATTATACAACTCCGGCGCCATTCCCCAATCATTCTGCAAAAACGAAAGGAGAAGAACCCGATGAAGAAGAAGTTATTGGCACTCTTACTGGCAGCCGTCATGGTGCTGAGCCTTGCGGCCTGCGGCGGCAAGACGGATACCCCTCCCGCCGACAGCAATGCCCCTGCACAGAACGAGCCCGCCAACAGCGGCGACAGCACTGACCAGCCCGCCGCCGGCCAGTTCGGCTATGACCGCGCTACCGGCACCGAGGTCTACGGCCCCTACTGGGACGAGTGGAGTGACATGACCGACGAGGAGCTCTATGAGCTGGCCAAGGCGGAAAACAATCCCATCAACATCTACGCCACCTCCTCCAAGATGCTGAAGACCGAAGAGGGCTTCGAAGAGCTGTATCCCGGCCTGGACCTGGTAGTCTCCGATCTGGACTCCGACGAGGTTCTTAGCAAGGCCGAGATTGAGAACAGCACCAACAACATCACCGCCGACGTGCTCCAGACCAAGGATGTCAACGGCGACGTATTCTTTGAGTATTACAGCAAGGGCATCATTGAGCCCTTCTATCCCCGTGACATCTGCTCCCACATTGAGGAGGAGAACCTGAAGTTCAGCTTCCCCCTGTATGCCTCCCAGGCCTTCTGGTACTATAACACCGAGGCGTTCCCCGACGGCCAGCCTATCACCAGCTGGTGGCAGATCATCGAGAAGAACCCCGACGGCAGCCAGAAGTACCGCATCTTCGCCAAGGAGATCGGCCAGGAGACCGCTTACCTCAGCCTGTTCGCCAGCTTCATCACCAACGCTGATGAGATGGCGCAGTCTTATAAGGACATCTACGGCACCGATTTGGAGTATACCTATGATCCCGCCGGTTTTGCCTTCGAGGTTCCCGAGAACAACGCCGGCGTGGAGTACCTGTGGCGCTTTACCCAGGCCAAGATGACCTTCATCGGCGACGGCGACGAGCTGGTGCTGGCTGTCCACAACTCCACCAAGGACGATCCCGCCCTGTGCCTGGCCTCCGCCGGCAAGATCGAGAACCGTGATGAGTCCGGCTACAACATCGCCTGGTGCACCAACCTGACCCCCTACACCGCCCTGCTGAACACCGAGTCCATGTTTGTCGTCAAGGGCTGTGACAGCCCTGCCGGCGCCCGTCTGTTCATCCGCTACGTTACCGGCGGTGCCGATGGCCAGAGCGGCGGCTTCAAGCCCTTCACCAAGACCGGTAACTGGCCCCTGCGTGACGACGTGGACAACGACAAGAACCCCGTCTCCCTGCACGACTTGGGCGCCCGCGCCAACGATCTGGACGCCATTTACAGCATCTTCCCCGACGTGCAGGATATGTGGACCTACTGGCGTGACCAGGCCAAGTAAGTAAGACATTCGCCGCATAAGCGCGGCTCCGCCGGGCGGGCGGCCCATCGGCCGCCCGCCCCTTTTCAAGAGGAGGAATTCCATGCTGGGCAGAGGCAACCCCATTCAGGAAAGTCAAATCGATAAAAAGATCGACCGCGCGGCGGACAGCTTCTGGTCCGCCTTCCAGATGATGGAAAACGGCAGAGTGAAGAGTACGCTGATGCTGTACTCCTTCTGCCTGTGCTGGGTGTTTGCCGCCGTCTATGGCGGGGCCATTGCCCTTCTGATCGGCCCGCTGCACACGCTGATGAACGGAGCGCCCGTTTTCCTTGAGAATCTGGTCACTGCCCTGGTTCCCGCAGTTCTGGGGACGGCGGTGTGCGGCCTGACCTGGCTGCTGCCCGGCGACAAACGAAAACTGCCGGCGGCCTATCTGTGGCTGACGCTGCTGATGCTGGCCTGCCTGATCGCCCTGCTGGTCCTCATGGGAGGGGAGCAGGGGGCGCAGATCCTGGCTCTGCAATTTTTCGGGATGTTCGTGCTGGTTCCCCTGATTCTGGGGGACGGGATGTCGATCCTCCTGTTTTACCGATACTGGAAACATAAGCCCCCAGTCAAAGACGTGGCGGAGCTTAGGAAAGGGCCGTAAGACGATGATTGATACTGTATTGTTTGATATGGGCGGAACGCTGGAGGATATCTTCACGGACGACGAGAGCCGGGAGACCTCCGCGCAGGAGGTCCTGCGCATTTTGAAGGAGAAGGGTATCGCTGTATCCGATGATTTGGCCTCTGCCCAAAAGAAGCTGGCGGACGGCTGGGACCGTTACGCCGCCTACCGGGGCCCTACGGACCGGGAGCTGAAGCCGGAGGAGATCTGGGGACAGTATGTCCTGACGGATTTCGGCCTGGACCAGGAGACTGTGGCCCCCTTTGCCGAGGAGCTGGCCCATATGTGGGAGGTCACCTACTACCACCGCACCCTCCGCCCCCGTGTGGCGGAGATGCTGGCTGGACTGAAAGGCCTGGGGATGAAGCTGGGCGTCATCAGCAACACCGCCAGCCTCTACCAGGTGTTCGACATTCTGGAGGAGTATGGCATCCGGGATTATTTTCAGGATGTGACGCTGTCTTCCGTCACCGGCTACCGCAAGCCGGATAAGAACATTTTCATGGTCTCCCTGAACCAGGTCCGCTCTGACCCGTCCACCTGCGCCTACGTGGGCGACACGGTGTCCCGGGATGTCATCGGGCCCCAGCGTATGGGCTTTGGCATGACCTTCCATATCAATTCCAAGCTGACAAAGTGCAAGGATGTGGACGTGCCCAAGGAGATTCGGGCCACCTATGAGATCGAGGATATCTACCAGGTCTACACCATTTTGCGGGATCTGGAGGAGGAACAGCACAAGGCTGTGTGACATAGAGAACAAAACGCCCTCCAAGGGTGCAGAGTTTCATACAAAAGTGAAGAGCAAGACAGACCACAATGGTTTGCCTTGCTCTTTTTATGTTGTGCAGGTCGCTGTGAAACCTCCGTGGAAAGCATCGGCGGAAAGCATCGGTGGGAGTGCGATAAATTGCGGCTCATCTATTTTTCGCAAAGACAGCAGATGACAAATACCTGCTCTGATTTGGGCTTAATGACCTGTTACAGGTCGATATCATACAAATTTGCGATCGTAATTGCATCATAAATGGCATCCCGTAATTCCTCGTCGATTGATCTTGCAGCTCCGCAGGATTGGCCGTTTTATGGCTTTTTGGCATTGTGTGCGGGAAAGCTCACCAACGTCTTCGGCCGACTTGCAAAAATAGTCTTTAATAATTCAGAATGGTAATCCGTTTGCTTTATAAACTTTTGCAAATATTTGACAGTGGTTTTCCCGTCCACATTTCAAAGTAATGCTGGTTACCCTATTATGAAGCGGCACCCGCTGAAAAGCACGGGCTTTTCAGTGGATGTCAGCTTTTTTATGGTGCGTTCCCCAGCTGGGGGCGCTTTTCCGTATTCAGGAGCGGCGGCATCCGGTGCAGCGGGTGCAGTCCCCGCCGCAGGTTCCATGATGGCGGCGGCAGGAGCGCAGGGCCAGCGCCAGCCAGAGCCCCAGGCCCGCCAGGATCAGAAATTCCAGCATAGACGCCTCCTTATACCAGCAGGGCGATGCGGTACATCAGCAGGGAAACCGTCCAGGCCACAGCGCACTGGGCCGCGGCTACGCCGGCGGCCTTCCAGCCGGAGCCAAGCTCCCGTTTCACGGCGGAGATGGCCGCCACGCAAGGTGTGTAAAGCAGTGTAAAGGCCAAAAAGCTGACAGCGGTGACAGGGGAAAAGAGGGTTCCAAGAGCGGCAGCGGTGACCTCCGCGCCGGAGCCGGTGAGGATACCCAGGGTGGAGATGACGGATTCCTTGGCGATAAAGCCGGTGATAAGAGCGGTAGAGACCCGCCAATCCCCAAAGCCCAAGGGGGCGAACAGGGGGGCAATCCACGCCCCCACAGCGGCTAGGAGGCTGTCAGAGCTGTCGGTCACCAAATTCAACCGGGTGTCAAAGGTCTGGAGGAACCAGACGATGATGGTGGCCACAAAGATGATGGTAAAGGCCCTGGTGAGGAAGTCCTTGGCCTTGTCCCAGCACAGCTGCCACACGCTGCGGGCGGAGGGGAAGCGGTAGTTGGGCAGCTCCATGACAAAGGGCACGGGGTTTCCCCGGAAGGCGGTGGCCCCCAGCACCTTGGCGGCCACGATCCCCACCAGGATGCCGCCGAAGTACAGCGCGATCATTACCAGGGCGGCGCGGCGGGGAAAGAAGGCGGCGGAAAAGACGGCGTAGATGGGAATCTTGGCAGAGCAGCTCATGAAGGGCGTCAGCAGGATCGTCATCCGCCGGTCCCGCTCCGAGGCCAAGGTTCGGGTGGACATGATGGCCGGTACAGAGCAGCCAAAGCCCACCAGCATGGGCACGATGCTGCGGCCGGAGAGGCCGATCTTCCGCAGCAGCTGGTCCATGAAGAAGGCCACCCGGGCCATATAGCCGGTGTCCTCCAGAATGGAGAGGAAAAAGAACAGCACCACGATGATGGGCAGGAAGCTCAGCACACTGCCCACACCTGCAAAGGCGCCGTCGATTACCAAGCTGTGAACCACCGGATTCAGGCCGTAGGCCGTGAGCCCCGCGTCCACGGCGGCAGTGAGTGCGGCGATGCCCGCCGCCAGCAGGTCCGACAGCCCCTGACCCACCACACTGAAGGTCAGGTAGAAGATCAAAAGAATGATGCCAAAGAAGATGGGCAGGGCCAGGTATTTGTTAGTTACCACTCGGTCGATGGCCTCGCTGCGGCGGCGCTCCCGAGACTCCTGGCATTTCACCACCGTGCGGGCGCATACGCCCTCAATAAAGTCGTACCGCATGTCCGCCAAAGCGGCGTTGCGGTCCATGCCGTGCTCCGCCTCCATCTCCTGGACGCTGTGCTCAATGAGCTCCAGCTCGTTCTGGTCCAGCCGCAGCCGCTCCCGGACATCCCCATCGTCCTCAATGAGCTTAGTGGCGGCAAAGCGCAGCGGGAGACCCGCGGCCTCGGCATGGTCCTCGATCTGGTGGACCACCGCGTGAATACACCGGTGCACCGGGCCGGGGGAGCAGAAGTCGTAAACCGCAGGCGGCGTCTTGCTCCGGGCTGTGGTTACAGCCATGCGGACGAGCTCCTCCACGCCCTCATTCTTCACGGCGGAGATGGGGACCACCGGGATGCCTAGGGCAGCAGACATGCCCTTGACGTCAATGGTGCCGCCGCCGGCAGTGACCTCGTCCATCATATTCAGGGCCAGCACCATGGGAATACGCATCTCCAGCAGCTGGAGAGTCAGGTACAGGTTCCGCTCAATGTTAGTGGCGTCCACGATGTTGATGATGCCGTCGGGCTTCTGATTGAGGATAAAATCCCGGGTGACGATCTCCTCCGGCGTGTAGGGCCGGATGGAGTAAATGCCTGGCAGATCCACCACCGTACAGTCCTTCTGCCCCCGGACGGTGCCGGATTTCTGGTCCACCGTCACGCCGGGGAAGTTGCCCACGTGCTGATTGGAGCCGGTAAGCTGGTTGAAGAGCGTAGTCTTACCGCAGTTTTGGTTGCCGGCCAGAGCGAAGATCATGACTCACGCACCTCCACCTCGATGTTTCGGGCGTCTTCCTTCCGCAGGGAGAGGGCGTATCCCCGAACCCGCAGCTCAATGGGGTCCCCCAGCGGAGCAATCTTTTCCACCCGCAGGGCGGTCTTGGGAATCAGTCCCATATCCAGCAGGCGGCAGCGAAGAGCGCCCTCGCCGCCAACTTGAGTGATGACGGCCTCCTGGCCCAGGGGCAGCAGATCCAGCGTCATAGATATCCCTCCAAAAGTTAGCCTTTTATAACGGTCTTTAGCGTATCATGGAACAGGACAAACATCAAACAGGGAATTGACAGAAAAATAGAGAAAGTTGGGCATGTTTTTCGTACAGTCCGATGGTTTCCTCCGCTCCGGGCGGAAAAATCCCTTGCGCAGGCGGAATGGCGTGTGCTATACTGCCGGTGAGGTGATGAGACATGCTGACATTTAACCATTTCAATTTCAACGTATCCGATCTCGAGCGGTCCATCCAATTCTACCGGGACGCCCTGGGCCTGGAGGAGGTGCGCCGCAAGGAGGCGAAGGATGGGAGCTTTACCATCGTGTTTTTGGGGGACGGGAAGACGGACTTCCGCCTGGAGCTGACGTGGCTGCGGGATCATCCCCAGAAATACGACTTGGGGGAGTGCGAGTTCCACCTGGCTCTGGCGGCGGAGGATTATGAGACCGTTCATCAGAAGCACGCAGGCATGAGCTGCATCTGCTTTGAGAACCCGGACATGGGCATCTATTTCATCAGCGACCCGGACGGGTACTGGATCGAGATCATCCCCGCCCGGTGAGGGGATCAAAAAAACCGCCTGCGGCGCCAGCCGCAGGCGGTTTTTTGCAGGTGGTGGATCATGGTACGCTGTCGGCCGTGGGAGAGAGGCTGGACAAGTCTTCAAGCGGGGCGCCGCCTTTGCGGACAGCCCTGCAATGCCGAATCATTTCTTTGTAAAAACGCCGCACATGCTTTCCTCCAGGCCGGTAAAAGGTTTTCCGCAGATGTTGTCAAATATGTCCAGCATTTCAAAGCCCTGATTTCTGATTTCTTCCGCAAATGACGTCTTGGAATAGATTTGATTCCATATATTAAAGAACTCGCAGCAATCGCCTGTGATTACCAAATACTGCTCCAACGTGTTGGCGGTTCTGTCATAAAATTTGTTTTTTTGAATTACTACGTGAGGTCTGGGAGACCAAAATCCGGTTTTTTCATATTTTACTGTCTGAATCTCCTGAAAGGAATTTAGATATGGCGTATTGAATACATCCAGAATCAAAATGCCGCCCTTTTTCAACGCGTGATGAATTTTTCTCAATAAAATGATTCTATCTTGCGGTGAAAGCACACCAAAATCGCAATAGACTAAAATTGCAACATCAAACTTATGATCGTGATTCATTTCCAAATAGTTTTGATAATGATAATCGATCTTTCGATTTGTCTCTTTGGCATGGTTTTGGGCATATATGACAGAACGTTTCGAAAAATCAATACCAGTGACGGAAAAGCCCTGATCATATAAGAGCTCTGCATAAATGCCTGCTCCGCATCCCAAATCTAAAAGTCTTTTATTTTTTACGTCTTGACAGTAGCCGCAAATCCATGAGACTGATTTTTGAATGGTAGTGAGTTTTCTGGAAGCTCCATCGTGATTTCTATCTAAATGAGCCGCCAGCATGCTCATTGAAATATGTTCATCATCCCAAAACGGCTTGGAGCTTTTTTCGTAAAGAGGGGGGTCTTCCCTGAAAAAATCTATGATTGCACGATTCATTCCCAAATCGTCTCCTCTATCGGTCTGGCTTCATAGTAAACGGGGTAAACGGGCACATGCTTTGCGCGGCGGTGAATCTTTGGCCTGCTTTTTAACTCTGCTTACTATAGCACAGAATTTTATGCAATTCAACTAGCTTTGGAGAATTATCAGAACTTTCGGCCGGCAATTATTTTTGAGAGAAAGTGGGAAAGGAGCTGGTTGACTTTGCTATATGGCAGTGGTAAAATATTTATTGCCCTGCAGGAGACAGCACCTGCGGGAGCATAGAATTTCAGATATTTTTGGAGGGGATTCAAATGAAACGGTTGTTATCGGTATTGCTGGCGGTGTTCCTGGTGCTGGCCCTGGCGGGCTGCGGGGGCAAGGACTCCGGAAGCCCTGGAACGAGCTCCGGCGGCAGCGATAACATTGGCTCTGGCAACGGGGACGTCTATGCTGAGGACGGCTGGGCTGAGGGCCGTCTGGGCGACACCATGCACGCCTACTGGTTTAACTACACGGTCAACAGCGCATATACCTGCAGCGAGTTCGCCGGCCGCAAGGCGGCGGAGGGTTGCAAGATGCTGGTGGTGGACATCACGGTGAAAAATACCGTCACCACCAGCGTGGAGATGTACGACACCGACTTCCAGGCCCAGTGGGGCGGCAGCGGCGATGAGGACTACCGCCTGCCCATCACCACCGACCCGGAGACTTACGAGGAGCTGGATCCCATCAGCGACGACCAGTTGCCCGGTACATACGCGCTGGGAGTGAACGAGGAGCGCACCGGCCTTCTGGTGTACGAAGTACCCGCCGACAGCAAGGATTTCTCCATCTCCTATCTGGAGGCTTTCGAGGAGGGCGATGAGGGAGACACGTTCTTTGTGTACTTCACTCCCGAGGAGAAGTGACCTGCCCCTTTCGTATGCGAAAACCCGGTCCCACCTGCGGTGGGACCGGGTTTTGTCATCCGGCGGCATTGGGCAGCAGTGTGGTGATCAGGGCCTCATAGGGCACATCCAGCGTCTGGGCGATATTTTCCGCTGTCAGAGACACAAAGGACAGCTCCAGAGCCTCCGCATCTCCCACAATGCCGTCCCGCCAGGCCAGGTATTCCGCCCCGTCCACTGGAGGCTCCTCATAGTACCAGTATTCCCCGCTGCCGGCGGAGCCCTGGTGGTAAGTGAAGTTCCAATTGTCGGTGAGGAGGGTATACAGCATGCCGTCTCCGTCCGCGTCCACATCATGGGGAAAGCCGTTAGAGATCAGAGAGTAGTCCCAGGCGTCTACGGAGCCCATATTTTCATACACCCCGCTCTCCAGGGCATAGCGGTGAAGAGTATAAGGCCAGAACTCCCCGGCCCAGCCCTGGTTG
The DNA here is from genome assembly GCF_910587525.1 of uncultured Oscillibacter sp. Taxonomy (GTDB): domain Bacteria; phylum Bacillota; class Clostridia; order Oscillospirales; family Oscillospiraceae; genus Oscillibacter. The sequence goes on from NZ_CAJULS010000066.1 coordinate 10,375, forward strand.
TGGGACCAGGGGGCCTCCGCCGCACCGTTGCTGTAGAAGATGACGCCAGGGAATTCCCGCAGCTCTTCCCGAACTTCACCGGCGGCTTCATCGTAGCCGTAGACGATCTCTGTCTGACCGGCCATAGCGGCGTTCTGCCAGAGGAGGATCAGCTCCTCAGCGCCGTCACCGTCCACGTCGTGCAGGGCGAAGAGATTGCCCTCGATGCTCTCGATGGAATTGCCGTCCAGGACAGTGCCGTCCGGCAGGAGCTGGCGGTCATGGGCGGTGCGGAGGATCTCCGCGAAGGCGGCCCGGCGGGCCTCGTCCTCTGTGAGGACGGGCTCCTCCGGGTTATCCGTATCCGCAGGCGGCGCCTCCGGCGGGGCGGCAGTATCCTGGGCAGGGGCGCCGCCGGGTGGATCGGCGTCCTGGGGCTTTCCGCCGCAGGCGGTCAGGGACAGGAGAAGGCACAGTAGAAAAAGTATGGAGAAAAAGCGGTTCATAGCGGAAAGTCCTTTCTGTCAAAATTGGATAGGGACAGGATACCACACCGCCTGGTGAAAGAAATCTCAAAAGAATTACAAAAGGGATACAGATTCGGGACAGAAATAACAGAGGCGGCCCGCCGGAAACCGGCGGGCCGCTTTACTGCTTCGCTCAATAGAACGCCCGGATGTAATTGTCCAGATCTGCCCGGGTGCCCATGTAGGGGCCAGGAGTCTCCATTTTTAGAGAGACCAGGGCCGTGGCGGTGCGGAGGGCGGTGGGAATGTCCGCCGTCAGCCGCTCGTTGATGTAGCAGGCAAAGGTGGTGTCCCCCCGGCCGGTGCGGCCGGAGAGGTTCCGGGCCTTGATGGGACAGGTGCAGATGTCCTTCCCGTCGTAGACCAGGACCTCGGTGTTGTGGGTAATCAGCACCTCTTTTGCGCCCCAGCCGTAGAGCGTTTTGGCAGCCTCGGCCCGGTCGGTGAGGCCGGTGAGGATCTCCGCCTCGGCGGCGTCGGTTTTCAAAAAGCGGACATAGGGCAGCATCTCTTTTTTTGCCGCCCAATCATGGTACACCATCCCGCCGTTCTCCACCCAGCGGAGCATGCACTGCACATCAATGGCCACCATGGCCCGCTCCGCGGCGAAGGGGATCATCTCGTCGGGAATGTCGCCTCCCACCAGGCCTGCCAGGTGCCAGATTTTGGCGTTGATTTCAGCGGGGACCTCGTCAGTGCGGTAGGGATCGATGACGCTGTCCACTGTGGAGGTGCGCCGCTCCCGGTCCGGGGTGTGGTAGACGTTTTTGGTCACAAAGGAGTGTGTGCTGGGCAGGGGGTACACGGCAGCGTTGGGGGCCTTGGCAAAGGCGTCTTTCAGCTCCTCCGGAGCCATGTCCGCCTTGGGCAGCACCGCGATCCTGTGCCCGATGTTGGCGGCGGCAAAGCCGGAGTAATATACGGCGCCGCCGATGGCCTGGACGGTGGCACCGTCGTAGTCCACATTGGTGTCCCGGGCCACCTCGCCGATGATCAGAGAGTCAAACTGGCTCATTTTGCCTCCTCCTTCCGAATGGCCTCGTCGGCCTCTACAAATTCCTGAAACGCAGGGCTCCACAGGTGGAAACTGCGGCTTTCAATGACGGCCTTATAGGCGAAGGAGTCCTGAACCCGCTCCGGAAGGACCACGGCGGTTCTGGCCTCGTCGCCGTCCCGGTGCGTGTCGGACCCCGCCAGACGGAGGTACTCGGGATGGCGGCGGCAGAGCTCCAGCGCCTTATCGTTGTTGTTCTCATGGCGGGGGTTGCCGTTGATGATCTCCGCGCCGTGGACAACGGTCTCCTGCACCGGAGCGCTGCCCTTGCGGAAGGGGTGGGCGTGGATAATGAGAACCTGGTCGTGGAACTTGTTGAAGAATTCCTGGGCGGTCATGCAGCAGGCGTAGGGGTTGGAGCGGAGCCACTGCTCGTCGATGCCGTAGACCAGATAGTCGTTGTCATTCTCGGGAAAGCGGAACTCCGCTCCCAGGAGCACATCGAAGCCTACCTCGTCGCCCCGCTTCTTGGAGGCGTAGTTCACTATCATAATCGCAATCAAGGACCGTTATCGTTTCATAGGTTCCTATC
>NZ_CAJULS010000067.1 GCF_910587525.1 uncultured Oscillibacter sp.
TGGATCACCAGCAACCAGATCGAGGCGGCCCGTATCGCCATGACCCGCTACACCAAGCGCGGCGGCCAGGTCTGGATTAAGATCTTCCCCGACAAGCCCGTGACCAAGAAGCCCGCCGAGACCCGCATGGGCTCCGGTAAGGGTTCTCCCGAGTTCTGGGTTGCCGTGGTGAAGCCCGGCCGCGTCATGTTTGAGATCGCCGGTGTTTCTGAAGAAGTTGCCCGCGAGGCGCTGCGTCTTGCCAGCCACAAGCTGCCCATCAAGACGAAGATCATCGCCCGCACTGAGGAAGCAGGTGAGTAAGATGAAGGCAAATGAAATCCGTGAGATCCGCAAGATGACCCCCGAGCAGCTGAACGAAAAGCTGGCGGGCCTGAAGAAGGACCTGTTCTTCCTTCGGATGCAGCACGCTACCAATCAGCTGGATAATCCCGTGAAGATCCGGGAGACCAAGCATGATATTGCCCGAGTCAAGACCGTTTTGGCGGAGCTCGCCGCGGCCGAGAGCAAGCAGTGAGAAGGAGGTAAGGTAAAATGGACGAAAAGAGAACTTCCTCCCGCAAGACCCGGGTCGGCAAGGTGGTTTCCGATAAGATGGATAAGACCGTGGTGGTCGCCATCGAGGACCGGGTGGCCCATCCCCTGTATAAAAAGATCGTTGGCCGCACCTATAAGCTCAAGGCGCATGACGAGCAGAACGCCTGCGGCATCGGCGATAAGGTCAAGGTCATGGAGACCCGGCCCCTGTCCAAGGACAAGCGCTGGCGCGTGGTCGAGATCATCGAAAAGGCGAAGTAAGGAGGTGCCGAGTATATGATTCAGCAGGAAACTTTTCTGAAGGTCGCCGACAATACCGGCGCCAAGGAGATTAAGTGTATCCGCGTCTTGGGCGGTTCCAAGCGTAAGTTCGGCAACATCGGCGATGTGATTGTGGCCTCTGTCCGCAAGTCCACCCCCGGTGGCACCGTGAAGAAGGGCGAGGTCGTCAAGGCCGTCATCGTCCGCAGCGCCAAGGGCGTCCGTCGTGCCGACGGCACCTATGTCCGCTTTGACGATAACGCCGCCGTCCTGATCAAGGACGACAAGAACCCCCGGGGCACCCGCATCTTCGGGCCTGTGGCCCGCGAGCTGCGCGACAAGGATTACATGAAGATCCTGTCCCTCGCCCCCGAAGTGATTTGAGGAGGGGAACGAAATGGCTATGAATATCAAGAAGGGCGATACCGTTGTCCGGATTTCCGGCGACGGCGGTAAGGACAGAGACCTTACCACCCATCAGGGAAAGGTTCTCGCCACCCTTCCCAAGGAGAACAAGGTCGTGGTGGAGGGCCTGAATATGGTCACCTGCCACGTCAAGCCCCGCCGTCAGGGCGAGGAGGGCGGCATTATGAAACGCGAGGCCGCCATCTACGCCTGCAAGGTGCAGGTGGTCTGCCCCAAGTGCGGTAAGCCCACCCGCGTCGCCCACAAGGTGGCTGACGGCAAGAAGACCCGCATTTGCAAGAAGTGCGGCGCCGAGCTGTGAGAAAGGAGAGTTGACAAATGGCCAGACTGAAAGAGAAATACAACGCCGAAGTCGCTCCCGCCCTGATGAAGCAGTTCGGCTACAAGAGCGTCATGCAGATCCCCAAGATCGAGAAGGTGGTCGTGAATGTTGGCTGCGGTGAGGCCCGCGAGAATGCCAAGATTCTGGACAACGTGGTGGGCGATCTGACCCAGATTACCGGACAGAAGCCGGTCATTACCCGGGCCCGCAAGTCCATCGCCAACTTCAAGCTGCGTGAGGATATGCCCATCGGCGCGAAGGTGACCCTCCGCGGCGAGAAGATGTGGGAGTTCCTGGACCGCCTTTTCAATGTGTCCCTGCCCCGCGTCCGTGATTTCCAGGGCATTAACCCCAACTCCTTTGACGGCCGCGGCAACTATGCCCTGGGCATCAAGGAGCAGTTGATCTTCCCCGAGATCGAGTATGACAAGATCGACAAGATCCGCGGCATGGATGTAGTCATCTGCACCACCGCCCACACCGATGAAGAGGCCCGGGCCCTGCTGGAGCAGGTCGGCGCTCCCTTCGCCCGCTAAGGAGGAAGAACGATGGCTAAGAAATCTATGATTCTCAAGCAGCAGCGTCCCGCCAAGTTCTCCAGCCGGCGGTACAACCGCTGCAAGCTCTGCGGCCGCCCTCACGCTTATCTGCGTGACTACGGCGTGTGCCGTATCTGCTTCCGGGAGCTGGCCTACAAGGGCGAGATCCCCGGTGTCCGCAAGGCCTCCTTCTGATCTGCTTTTCTTCCGAGCAAGAAAAGCAGGCAAAAGAAAGCCGGCGCGTTACAGAGTGGCTGCTGTTAACATCTGGTTTGCCGGCAGCGCTTGTATGTGTCTTTAAGCTCTCCCCATTCCTGTGGTCAGGGGATGGGGAGGGCTGAAAGAGCAGATTTGCTCCATTTAGGCTTGCCTTGCAAGAGAGGTGCGCTTCCGATGAGCGATTCTGCATTGCCGTTGCAGAGGCTGGGATATGCTCCCAGGCCCTGCGGCGCGGTAAAGCTCTTTTTGGTCACATTTTCTCACGAGAAAAAGTGACCGGATGGCGAAAGGTCATGGGCAATTGGGCACCACGCATGAGCGGACTGCTCCATTGGCCACGATACCTCGCCGCCGAAGCGGCCAAGGCCGCAACTCTAAAATAGGAGGAATTACCAAATGCATATCACCGATCCTGTTGCGGATATGCTGACCCGCATCCGCAACGCAAACAGTGCCAAGCACGACACCGTTGATGTTCCCGCCTCCAAGATGAAGAAGAGCATTGCTCAGATTCTGCTGGACGAGGGCTATATCAAGAGCTTCAACGTGGTGGACGACGGCCTCCAGGGCGTGATCCACATCACCTTGAAGTACAACGCGGGCAAGGAGAAGGTCATCACCGGCCTGCGCCGCGTTTCCAAGCCGGGTCTCCGGGTCTATGTGGGCGCCGACGAGCTGCCCCGCGTGCTCCGCGGCCTCGGCATCGCCATTATCTCTACGTCCAAGGGCGTCATGACCGACAAGAAAGCCCGTGAGCTCCATGTCGGCGGCGAAGTCCTGGCGTTCGTCTGGTAAGGAGGGTGTTTGAACAATGTCTAGAATTGGCAGAATGCCCATTACCGTTCCCGCCGGCGTGACTGTAAACATCGCCGAGGGTAATGTGGTTACCGTCAAGGGACCCAGGGGCGAGCTGAGCCGTGCGCTGCGCCCTGAGATGATTATTAAACAGGAAGGCACTACGATCACTGTGGAGCGTCCTTCCGAGGATAAGCTGCACCGCAGCCTACACGGCCTGACCCGGACTCTGCTCAACAACATGATCGTCGGCGTGACCGACGGCTATAAAAAGGAGCTGGATGTCAACGGCGTCGGCTACCGTGTGGCTAAGGAGGGGAAGAATCTGGTCATGAACCTGGGCTTCTCCCATCAGGTGATCGTTTCTGAGGTGGAGGGCATCACCATTGAGGTTCCCTCCCCCAATAAGATCATTATTCACGGATGTGACAAGCAGGCTGTCGGTCAGTTTGCTGCCGAAGTCCGCGAGAAGCGTCCCCCCGAGCCCTACAAGGGCAAGGGTATCAAGTATACCGATGAGGTCATCCGCCGCAAGGTCGGCAAGACCGGCGCCAAGAAGTAAGGAGGTGTGCCGATATGATTAAGAGACCGAATACCAACGCACAGCGTTTGAAGCGTCATAAGAGAGTGCGCGCCAAGATCTCCGGCACCCCTGAGATGCCGCGTCTGAACGTGTTCCGCAGCGAGTCCAACATCTACGCCCAGATCATCGACGATGTGGCGGGTGTGACGCTGGCCTCCGCTTCCTCCCTGGACAAAGCCGTTGAGGGCTACGGCGGCAATGTCGCCGCTGCTGCCGCTGTCGGCAAGCTGATTGCCGAGCGCGCCAAGGCCAAGGGTATCGAGACTGTGGTCTTTGACCGCGGCGGATACCTGTATCACGGCCGCGTGCAGGCTCTGGCCGACGGCGCCCGCGAGGGCGGCCTGAAATTCTAAGGGAGGAGGAACGACAAATGCCTAGATTTGAAAGAGAGCAAAGCGAGTATATCGAGAAGGTCGTGTACCTGAACCGTGTTTCCAAGACGGTGAAGGGCGGCCGCGTCATGAAGTTCTCCGCCCTGGTGGTCGTCGGTGACGGCAAGGGCAAGGTGGGCTACGGCTTGGGCAAGGCCGCCGAAGTTCCCGAGGCCATTCGCAAGGGTATTGAGGCCGCCAAGAAGAACATGATCACCGTGACGCTGTCCGGGACCACCATTCCCCATGAGACCATCGGAGAGGCAGGCGCCGGCCGTGTGCTGATGAAGCCCGCCGCCCCCGGTACCGGCGTGATTGCCGGCGGCGCCGTCCGTGCCGTGGTCGAGGCCGCTGGCATCAAGGACATCCGTACCAAGTGCCTCCGGTCCAACAACCCCAATAACGTCGTCGCCGCCGCCTTCCAGGGCCTGAAAGAAATGCGTGGCCCCGAGGAGGTCGCCCGCATCCGCGGCAAGAGCGTCGAAGAGATCGTGGGTTAAGGAGGCGCAAAACATGGCAAACTTAAATATTAAGCTCGTCAAGAGCCTGAATGGCCGCCTGGAAAAGCAGGTCGCCACAGCCCATTCCCTGGGTCTGCGCAAGATCGGTGATGTTACCGTGCAGCCCGACAACGACCAGACCCGCGGCAAAATTGCCAAGATCGGCTATATGCTGCAGGTCACAGAAGTGAACTAAGGAGGCACCCATTATGAAATTGAGCGAACTGTCTCCCGCCGAGGGTTCCGTCCGCCAGGCATACCGGAAGGGCCGGGGCTCCGGCTCCGGCAACGGTAAGACCGGCGGCCGCGGCCACAAGGGCCAGAAGGCCCGCTCCGGCGGCAAGGTCCGCGTGGGATTTGAGGGCGGCCAGATGCCCCTGGCCCGCCGTGTTCCCAAGCGCGGCTTCAACAACATCTTCGCCAAGCCCTTGGAGATCGTGAACCTCACTGCCCTGAACGCCTTTGACGACGGCGAAACCGTCACCGCCGAGGCGCTGCTGGGCAAGGGTATCCTCTCCAAGTGCGAGTACGGTTACAAGGTGCTGGGCAGCGGTAAGGTGTCCAAGAAAGTCACCGTCCAGGCCTCCGCTTTCTCCGCTTCTGCCAAGGAGGCTATCGAGGCGGCTGGCGGGAAGGCCGAGGTGATCTGACGTGATTCAAACGATTCGTAAGGCGTGGGGCGTCCCTGAGCTGAGGAAGAAGCTGATTTTCACAGTCCTCATTCTGCTGATCTTCCGGATCGGCAACGCCATTACGGTCCCCTATGTCAATGTTGATCTGCTGCAGGCTCAGCTGGAGAGTATGGGCACCACTATCCTGGGACTGTACAACGTGATGAGCGGCGGCGCTTTCGCCACTGCCACTGTGTTTGCCCTGGGCGTGCAGCCCTATATCAACAGCTCCATCATTATTCAGCTGCTCACTGTGGCCATCCCGGCCCTGGAGCGGCTGGCCCGGGACGGCGGTGAGGAGGGCCGGAAGAAAATCCAGTCTATCACCCGCTACACCACGGTGGCCATCGCCATTCTCCAGGCTTTCGGCTACTATATGATGATGAAGAATTACGGCCTGTTGGCCACTGGCGCCGACGGCGTCTGGCCCGCTCTGGTCATCATGGTCTCCATGATCGCCGGATCCTCCTTCGTCATGTGGATGGGCGAGCAGGTCACGGAGTTCGGCGTGGGCAACGGTGTTTCCATTATCCTGTTCGCGGGCATCATCTCCCGCGTGCCCAACATGATCTCCGGCATGATTGACGGTGTGCGGGTGCACAGTGGCATCAGCAGCGGCACCATGACCCTGGACAGCCTGACTGCCGCAGGTTACAGCCAGGCTCAGGCGCAGGCCCAGCTGGACAGCGCTATCCCTGCGTGGGGTGTGGTCCTTCTGCTGGTGGGCATTTTGGCCCTCATCGTGTTCATCGTGTTCATCAACGACGCCGAGCGCCGCATTCCCGTGCAGTACGCCAAGCGTCAGGTGGGCCGGAAGATGTACGGCGGCCAGAGCAGCAACCTGCCCATGAAAGTGGGTATGGCCGGCGTGTTGCCTGTCATCTTTGCCCAGAGCATCGCGTCTTTACCCATCACCGTCTGGAGCTTTATCGGTATTCCCGCTGAGGGCACGGTGTCCCGGAGCATCTATAATGCCATTGACGCCCGGTCCTTCGTGTATATCGTGGTGTATTTCATCATGATCATCGGCTTCAGCTATTTCTATTCCAGCATTCAGTTCAACCCCGTTGAGATCGCCAACAACCTGAAAAAGCAGGGCGGCTTTATTCCGGGCTTCCGCCCCGGCAAGCCTACGGTGGATTTCATCAAGCGGGTGCTGAACAAGGTCACCCTCTTCGGCGCCATCTATCTGGCCATCGTGGCCATCTGCCCCATCCTGGTGAGCAAGGCCGTGGGCAACAGCTCCGTGGCCATCGGCGGTACCTCCGTCATCATCGTGGTGGGCGTGGCTCTGGAGACGGTGAAGGCTTTGGAGTCTCAGATGCTGATGCGGCAATACAAGGGCTTCCTTGAGTGAGAGAGGCGTTTCAAATGAAATTGATTCTGCTGGGCGCCCCCGGCGCCGGAAAAGGAACCCAGGCCGAACGGCTTTGCAAAACCCTGGAGATCCCCACCATTTCTACCGGCAATATCCTTCGTGCCGCTATCAAGAACGGCACCCCCACGGGCTTGAAGGCCAAGAGCTTCATGGACGCGGGAAAGCTGGTTCCGGATGAGGTTATTATCGGCATCATCACGGAGCGGCTGGCGGAGGAGGACTGCAAAAATGGCTATATTTTGGACGGGGTGCCCCGCACCATCGCCCAGGCCGAGGCCATGGAGCAGGCCGGGATTGTATTTGACGCCGTCGTCTCCATTGAGATCGCCGACGAGGCCATTATGGAGCGCATGAGCGGACGCCGCGTGTGTGAGTCCTGTGGGGCCAGCTACCATATGGTGGCTGTGCCCCCCAAGCAGGAGGGCGTGTGCGACAGCTGCGGCGGCAAGCTGGTCCAGCGAAAAGATGATGCCCCCGAGACGGTGAAGCACCGGCTTGAGGTTTATCATAAGGAGACCGAGCCATTGAAGGCGTTTTATGAAAAGCGCGGTCTCTTGAAGCCTGTGGAAAACCAAAACCATGTCGAGGGCACCACACAGGCTATCCTCCGCGCACTGGGGAGATGAGTGTATGATCACCCTGAAATCCCAGTCAGAGATCGAACTGATGCGCCGGGCCGGAAAAATTACCGCGGCTGCCCGTGCCTTGGCAGGGGAAATGGTAAGGCCCGGCGTAACAACCCATGAGATCGACAGCGCGGTGGAGCAGTTTATCCGCAAACAGGGCGCGGTTCCGTCCTTTCTCCACTACAACGGCTATCCGGCCAGCGTCTGCATCAGCGTCAATGACGAGATTATCCATGGCATTCCCGGCAAACGGGTGCTGGTGGAGGGCGACATTGTCAGCATTGATGTGGGTGCGTACATTGGAGGGTTTCACGGAGACTGCGCGGCGACCTTCGCCTGCGGCAAAATCTCCCGGAAGGCGCAGAGCCTGATCGATGTGACCAGGCAGAGTTTTTTTGAGGGGATTCAGTATGCCAAAGAGGGCCAACGGCTCCAGGACATATCCGCGGCCATTCAGAAATACGTGGAGAGCCATGGTTACAGCGTTGTCCGGGAGTATGTGGGGCACGGCGTGGGAGCCAAGATGCACGAGCCGCCGGAAATCCCCAACTACGGACATCCCGGCCGGGGACCTCGGCTGCTGCGGGGCATGACCCTTGCAATCGAACCCATGGTGAACGCCGGCAAGGCTGCCATCCAGGTCCTGCCAGACGGCTGGACCGTTAAAACGGCGGACGGCAAGTGGGCGGCCCACTATGAGAATACGATCCTGATTACCGATGGGGAGCCGGAGATCCTGACGGCCCCCGCCATCTGAGGGTAAGAAGAAGCGTATGGAAATTGCAAAATCAAATATCGTCCGATCCGACGCCGGCAGAGACAAGGGCAAGCTCTTCGTCGTTCTTGCGGTGGAGGGGGAGTACCTCCTGCTGGCGGACGGAAAGTCCAGAAAGGTGGAATCGCCCAAGCGCAAAAAGCGCAGGCATGTGCTTTTTGTGGCTGACGACGGTACCCGCCTTGCTGAAAAAATCAAGGGCCAAGAGAAGATCACCAACAGTGAGCTTCGCAGAACCCTCGCGACTTACCGCGGAGAGGTTCATCCGGACCAGGAGGGATAACGTTTGGCAAAATCCGACATGATCGAGGTAGAGGGCGTAGTGGTGGAAGCCCTGCCCAACACGACATTCAAAGTAGACATTGGAAATGGACACACTATTTTGGCGTTCATCTCCGGAAAACTCAGGATGAATTTCATCCGGATCCTGCCAGGCGATAAGGTTACGGTGGAGATGTCCCCCTACGACCTGACCCGCGGCCGGATCACCTGGCGCAGCAAATAAGCGCGTCAGGCGGGAACAGACTGACACAAACCGCTGAAAGGAAGGTTTCAAACTATGAAAGTAAGACCGTCCGTGAAGCCCATGTGCGAAAAATGCAAGGTCATTCGCCGCAAAGGCCGTGTCATGGTCATTTGCGAGAACCCCAAGCATAAGCAGAGACAGGGCTAACATTTAATTGGAGGTGCTTTAAGAGTATGGCACGTATTGCCGGTATTGACCTGCCGAAGGATAAGCGTATCGAGATCGGCCTCACCTATATCTACGGCATTGGCAGAAAGAGCGCCAAGGACATTTTGGCGCAGGCGGGCGTCGACCCCGACATCCGCGTGAAGGACCTGACCGACGCCGATGAGCAGAAGCTCCGTGACGCCATCGACGACTATACTGTCGAGGGAGATCTGCGCCGTCAGACTGCCCTGGACATCAAGCGTTTGAGCGAAATCGGCTGCTATCGCGGCATCCGGCACCGCAAGGGGCTGCCCGTCCGAGGCCAGCGCAGCAAAACCAACGCCCGTACCCGCAAGGGTCCCAAGAAGACCATCGCCAACAAGAAGAAGTAAGGAGGGAGAACAGAAATGGCAACTGCGAAATCTGGCGGGAAGAAAGTCATTCGCCGCCGCCGTGAGAGAAAGAATATTGAGCGGGGTCAGGTCCATATCCGTTCTTCTTTCAACAACACCATGGTAACTGTTACCGACACCCAGGGCAATGCCATCTCCTGGGCCTCCTCCGGCGGCCTGGGCTTCCGGGGCAGCAAGAAGTCCACCCCCTTCGCGGCCCAGACTGCGGCTGAGACTGCCGCCCGGGCTGCTATGGAGCATGGCCTGAAGACCGTGGAGGTCTTCGTCAAGGGCCCCGGCCAGGGCCGCGAGGCGGCCATCCGCGCCCTGCAGGCGGTGGGCCTGGAAGTGACGATGATCAAGGACGTCACCCCCATCCCCCACAACGGCTGCCGCCCCCCGAAGCGCCGCCGCGTCTAATCAAAATAGGAGGTAACAAGGAATATGGCAAGATATACCGGCGCAGTCTGCCGCCTTTGCCGCAGAGAGGGCCAGAAGCTCTTTTTGAAGGGTGACCGCTGCTACACGGACAAGTGCTCCATCGAGCGTCGCGGCTACGCTCCCGGCATGCATGGCAATGCGAGAAACAAGAAGCTGTCTGAGTACGGCATGCAGATGCGCGAAAAGCAGAAGGCCAAGCGCTATTATGGTGTGCTGGAAAAGCAGTTCCATGAGTACTTCATCATGGCCAATAAGAAGTCCGGCATGACCGGCGAGAACCTGCTCAGCATTCTGGAGACCCGCCTGGACAACGTGGTGTATCGCCTGGGCTTTGCCATGAGCCGGGCCGAGGCCCGTCAGCTGGTACTCCACGGCCACTTTACCGTCAACGGCAGGAAGGTCAATATCCCCTCCTACCTGGTGAAGAGCGGCGATGTGGTGGCCCTGAAGGAGGGCTCCCGCAGCCTCGACAAGTTCAAGGGCTCTTTGGAGGCCAACTCTTCCCGTGTGGTGCCCAAGTGGCTGGAAATGGATAAGGACAACGTGGCCAAGGTCATCGCAGAACCCGCCCGCGAGGATATCGATCTTCCCATTGAGGAACACCTCATCGTCGAGCTCTACTCCAAGTAATCGGAGGGTACCCTCGAGGATGACACGTAATGTCCGCGGCAGGCGGCAGCGCGCCGCCGCGATGAGAAGATGAAGGAGGGTAACTGCATGATCGAAATTGAAAAGCCCCAGATCGAATGTATCGAAACCCCGGGCAGTGCCACCTATGGCAAGTATGTGGTGGAACCCCTGGAGCGGGGATACGGCACGACACTGGGCAACGCGCTTCGCCGCATTATGCTTTCGTCTCTCCCTGGCACCGCGCCGACCACCATCAAGATCGCCGGTGTCCAGCACGAGTTTTCCACCATCCCAGGTGTGAAAGAGGATGTGACGGAGATCGTCTTAAATGTGAAGGGCCTCCTGACCAAGCTGCACAGTGAAACCGTGAAGACGGTTTATATTGAAGCGGTAGGACCCTGCGAGGTCACCGCCGGCGATATCAAGGCCGATGGTGAAGTCGAGGTCCTGAACCCTGAAATGCACATTGCCACGCTGGACAACGGCGCGACCCTCAACATGGAGATCAGCCTGTCCCACGGGCGCGGCTATGTGCCCGCGGACCGCAACAAGCCCCAGCAGAATGTGATCGGCACCATCGCCGTGGACTCCATCTATACGCCGGTCTACAAGGTGAATTACACTGTAGAACCCACCCGTGTGGGCACCTCCAGCGACTTCGACAAGCTGACATTGGAGGTCTGGACGGACGGGACTATCTCCGCCCGAGACGCTGTGTCCTTAGGCGCCAAGATCCTGTGCGACCATTTCACCCTGTTTACCGACCTCAGCGAGAATGTGGGCAGCAAGTCCACTGTGGTGGAGAAGGCGGAGGCGCAGCGGGACAAGGTGCTGGAGATGACCATCGAGGAGCTGGATCTGTCTGTCCGCAGCTTTAACTGCCTCAAGCGCGCCAACATCAACACCGTCGAGGATCTGATTTCCAAGACCGAGGACGAGATGATGAAGGTCCGCAACCTGGGCCGCAAGTCCCTGGAGGAGGTTATCAACAAGCTGGCGATGATGGGCCTGCACCTGGCCGACGAAGAGAATAACTGATTTCACGCCGGCGTGTGCCGGCTGACCAAAATCCTGATTAAGGAGGAGATCGAAATGCCCGGAACCCGGAAACTTGGCAAGACCACTGACCAGCGCATGGCGATGCTGCGTCAGCAGGTCACGGATTTCCTGGACAATGGGAAGATGGAGACCACCGTCACCCGTGCCAAGGAGATCAAGCCCCTGGCTGAGAAGATGATCACGCTGGGTAAGAAAAGCGACCTGGCCGCCTATCGCAAGGCCATGAGCTTTATCACCCGCGAGGATGTCTGCAAGAAGCTGTTTAAGGAGATCGCTCCCACTTATGCAGAGCGCAACGGCGGCTATACCCGCATTGTCCGTACCGGCGTGCGCCGCGGAGACGCCGCGGAGACCGCCATCATCGAGCTGGTGAAATAATCATCCGTCCCGATTGAGAAAAGCCCTTTGTCATGGAATACCGGTACCATGACAAAGGGCTTTTTATTTTCAGTAGAGCTCCGGCAATGGAGGAATGGAGTAGTTGCACAGGAGGTGCTATAAGGAGTGAAACACACAAGATTTTGGATTTCAAATATCAATACGGAGGATTTGAACAGCATGCTTATCCGGTGGTTTTGCTTGGAGAAAAGGGGGAACGCTCTGATCGACTGCGGCTATCCGGGCTCTTTAGGGCTGTTGGAAATCCAGTTAGAACGGCATAATATAAGACCAGAGAGCATAACAACGTTGGTATTGACCCATCAGAACGACGATCATATAGCTGCGGCGGCGGAAATCAAAGGGAAATATCCTTGTAATTCAAGTTCTTGCATTCGCCAAAGAAGAGTGTAAGCAGTCAAGCAAAATGGGCCAAATTTCGCCAGAAAGTATACCAGCGGAAAAAGTTAGTTAGCAATGGACTGTGGTGCTCCAGTCTGCAGCTGGAGGCGGACATGCTAATAATCTCGCAGCGGTGGATAAGGCGGCCGAGGATAGCGGTGGTAATGGCAGCGTTGCCAAGGAAGCCGGCTCACTCGTCAAAGCCCTTTGTTTTCATCTCGGTTATCATTACTGCCAACAGCTTTTCACATTCCTCCTCCGTG
>NZ_CAJULS010000068.1 GCF_910587525.1 uncultured Oscillibacter sp.
CTTCCGATCTGTGGGAATGGCTACGCCCTCCACACCCATGTGAAAGCCAAAGATCAAAAGGGCATTGCCCGCCACGTTGATAGCGTTCATCCCCAGGGAGACCCACATGGAGATTCGGGAGTTGCCCATGACCCGGAAGAGGGCCGCCCCGGCGCTGTAAATGGCCAGGAAGGGGGTGGAGGACTCCACGATGAGGTAGTAGGTGTTGGCGTAGGCGGCCACGTCCGGCTCCACCTGGCCGAAGACCGTGCCCAGCACGAAGCCTCTTCCCAGGTAGAACAGCAGTGTGATCAGCAGGGAGACCTCCCCCATGAACAGCAGCAGTTGGGCGCTGGAGTGGCCGGCCTTCTCCGGCTCACGGCGGCCCAGGTACTGCCCTGCGATGGCGGCGCCGCCGGTGGCCAGGGCCGCGAAGGCGTTGACCAGCAGCACGTTCACCGTGTCCACCAGAGATACGGCAGAGATGGCCGCCTCCCCTACCTGGGAGACCATCACGGAGTCAAAGAGGCCCACGGTGATGGCCAGCAGCTGTTCGATGACCAAGGGCACGATGAGCCGCCGCAGGTCCTGGCGGGAAAATTCGATATTCATCTGACTGGTTTCCAAAATATTCCTTCTTTCCAAACTAGCGGAACTCCCGGGGGCTCATGTGGAAGGTGTTCTGAAAGGCCCGCAGGAAGGTGGAGTACTCCGCGAAACCCGCCTGCTCTGCGGCCTTCATCACCGGTACGCCGGAGCGGATCAGCTCCCCGGCCCGCAGCAGCCGCTTCTGGCTGATATACTGGTGGACCGTGTAGCCGGAGACGGCCTTGAAGCGGTGCATCAGGTAGTAGCGGCTGAGATAGAACCGCTTGGAGAGGCTCTCCACAGTGAGCTCCTCCTCCAGATGGGCGGCGATGTATTTGAGGATCTCCTCAATTTTGGGGTCCACCCGGTAGCTGTCCCGCTCCTCCTGGGCGGTGCGGCTGCGGAGGATGTCCCGGTTTACGCCGATGAGCAGCTGCTGGCAGAGCGTGTCCGCCAGACGGCCGGCAGCGAACTCCTGAGACCGCAGGGCTTCCTCCAAGCGCTGAATATTCTTCATGTACTCCAGACGCCGCTCCGGGTTGGTGCGCAGCAGGTGAAAGCCCCGGTTCCGGACGGTGTGGAAGCAGGCGTCCAGGGCCTCTTCCGGGTCGCTCCGGTCCGCCAGCCACTCCCGGCCCAGCCAGACCACAACCCGTTCATAGGGCTCCGAGGGGTCGATGATGGGCCGGTGGATCATGTTGTGCTGCACCAGCAGCACGTCCCAGGGGCGGAGAAAATAGGTCACGCCCTCCACCACATAGGTAACCTTGCCGCCCAGCAGCAGGATCAGCTTGTCAAATTCGTGGTAGTGGTAGTCCAGCTTTGGCGCGCGGCTGTCCTTCAGGTGAAACAGGCGGAAGCCCTCGTTAAGATAGCCCCGCTTTCCCACCTCGCTCCGATCCAGCATGGGTTCACCTCCGGTTGTTTGTCAGTTGAAGCGTTATGACTATACCGCACTTTTTGTGGTTTTACAACCGGGATTCCGCACAAAACCATGCAGATATTCCGGTCCGCTTTAGGCAAAAGGCCATCGCCGTCCCGGGAAAAAACCGCCGGAAACGTCAGCTTCCGGCGGCTGTGTGCGGTATCAGCGGATCAGTATCCCCTTGTCCGGTCCACCAGATTTTTCAGGGGCTCGCCCCGGCCATAGCGCAGCAGGTCGGCGCAGAACATCTCCACATTGACATCGCAGGTGTAGCCCAGGGTCATGTTGCCGGAGACGTGGGGCGTCAGGATGAGGTTCTTGGCCTCCCACAGGGGGTGGTCCGGGGGCAGGGGCTCCGGGTCCATCACGTCCAGGGCCGCGCCGGCCAGCCGGCCGCTGTTCAGCGCCTCGATCAATGGCTTCTGCTCGATGGCAGTGCCCCGGCCCACATTGATGACATAGGCGTCCCGGGGAAGCAGGGCGATGCGGTCCCGGTTCAGGATGTGAACGGTCTCCGGCGTGCCGGGGAGGGACATGATGAGGACCTTCACGGAAGGCAGAATCTCGTCCAGCCGGGAGATGGGGGATACCGCGTCAAAGCCAGGCACCGCCCGGCCGGAGCGGCTGAGGCCGATGATTTTGGCTGCACCCATACCCCGCAGCCGTTCTGCCACGTTGATGCCGATATTCCCGGTGCCAAGAAGGGTAAACTCGTTATCCCGGATGGAGCGGATGGGCAGCTGGTTGGACCACTCCCGGTCCCGGACAATGGCCCCGTATTCCGGCATCCGCCGCAGCAGCATCAGCGTCACCATTACCACATGCTCGGCGATGGTGACGCCGTAGCTGTTGGAGTTGGTGAGCATACAGTCGGGGTTGGCGAAGACCGAGGGGTCCTTGCAGTAGGGGTCCACCCCGGCATAAGAGCAGCAGTACCATTTTAAGGAGGCGGGGGCTGTCCGCAGCAGGTCCGGAGAGTGAGCGTAGAGTACCTCGCAGCGCTGGAGGCACTCCCGGGCTTCCTCGAACTGGTCCGGGGCGAAAAAGTGGGGCACAAACCCAGCCTGAGCGGCGGCGGATTCAATTTTGGCCCGGTGGACCCCGGTGAGGAATTCCTGATAGATGCAGATGTCACGGCTCATGACGATGATACCTCCTTGATTTCAGTCGGGTTTGTTTTTCTGCCGGTTGAACCACAAGAGGAAGGCTCCCATGGTGGCGACGGCAAAAACGGTCCCTGCGTTTGGCCAGTTCCAGGAGAGGAAAAGACCGTCTGCCGCGAAGCCCGCCGCGACAGTGGCGGCAAACGCAATTAGGGCGAGTTTCATGAAATAAGACCTTCCTTCTATGGAGTGATGAATTCGCAAATCTGCTCGGCGCAGCGCATTCCGTCGGCGGCGGCGGAGAGGATGCCCCCGGCATAGCCGGCTCCCTCGCCGCAGGGGTACAGCCCCGGCAGGGAGGACTGGTACGTCCCGTCCCGGGGAATACGGACGGGGGAGGAGGAGCGGGTCTCCACGGCGGTGAGCACCGCGTCAGGGGCGTTGTAGCCCCGGAGCTTTCGCCCCAGGATGGGCAGGGCCTCCGCGATGGCGCCAGACACGAAGGGGGGCAGGCACCCACGCAGGTCCGTCCACGTCACGCCGGGGCGGTAGCTGGGTTTTACCCGCCCGGAACCGGCAGAGGGCCGCCCTGCCAGAAAGTCTTCCACCCGCTGGGCGGGGGCCAGGTATCCGCCGCCGCCAAGAGCGTAGGCGGCCCGTTCCAGCCGCCGCTGGAACTCGATGCCGGCCAGGGGAGAGTCCCCGCCGAAGTCCTCCGGCGTCACGTTTACCAGCAGCGCACCGTTGATATTTTCACGGGCGCGGGCAAATTCGCTCATGCCGTTGGTGACCACCTGGTTCGCCTCGGAGGCGGCGGCCACCACCTCCCCGCCGGGGCAGACGCAGAAGGAGAAGGCGGAGCGTCCGCCGGGGAGGTGGCAGGAGAGCTTGTAGGCGGAGGCTGGGAGGCCGGGGTGCCCGGCATACTGCTTATACTGGGCGGCGTCGCAGTCCGCCTGCCGGTGCTCAATGCGTACGCCCACGGCAAAGGGTTTGGCCTCCAGGCGGAGGCCCCGGGCATGGAGCATGGTGAAGGTGTCCCGGGCGGAGTGGCCGGGACACAGGGCCAGGTGGGTGCAGGGGAGGGAATAGGCCCCCTCCGGTCCCTCCGCGGTGACGCCGGCCAGACGGCCCCGCCGGATGTCCAGGTCAGTCAGGCGGGTTTCAAAGCGGATGTCTGCCCCCAGGCGGAGGAGTTCTCCGCGCAGATTTTTCAGTACGGTATGGAGATAGTCCGTACCCACGTGGGGCTTGGCGTCGATCAGGATGTCCTCCGGTGCGCCGCAGAACACCAGCTGCTCCAGAATAAAGCGGTGGCGGAGGTCCCTGGTGCCGGTGTTCAGCTTTCCGTCGGAGAAGGCTCCTGCGCCTCCCTCGCCGAACTGGACGTTACTCGTGAGATCCAGCTGGCCCGAGGACCAAAAGCGCTCCACATCCGCCTGCCTTGCATCTACGGCGCGGCCCCGCTCCAGCAGAATAGGCCGCAGGCCTGCCCGGGCCAGCACCAGGGCACAGAAGAGGCCCGCCGGTCCAGCACCCGCCACCACCGGGGGGGTCTCCGGCGCGGGGCGGGGGGCGGGAAGAACGTAGGCAGGCTTTGGCACGGAGCGGCTGATCCGTTGGCTGCGGCAGCGCCGCAGGAGGCTGGCCTCGTTTTTGACGGAGACCTCCACAGTGTAGACCATGGACACGCCCTCCCGGGCGTCCACACTGCGTCGGAGGATGCGGAGGGAGAGAACGTCTGCCTCCCGCACCCGCAGCAGCCGGGCAGCCTCCGCAGTGAGACCGGACATTGGAACGCCGGGGGAGAGCTTGATATTTTCGATTTTCAGCAAGTGCGTCACGCCCTTTCCCTGGGGAGATGTACAATTTCATTGTAACACAGATTTTCCCTGGGGAAAACCGCGGGTTCAAAAAATATATACAAACTTTTCAGACGCTTTTAAGTTATGGGACCTATACTGAGACCAAAGCACAGGGCAGAAGAGATTTTAAAGAAAATGCAAAGAAACTTCAAACTTTCGACATATTCCCGGCGTATGATCGGTTCTAAAGAAAAGAAGACCGGGATACATAATAGGAGGTAAGCATTATGTATAACGACGAACACAATCTGTACCACTACACCTACCGCAGAGACGGCAGCGAGGTCACGCCGCCGGCTGCGGATGACTACCAGCCCGCTCAGCGGCCTGTGCAGGAGATGAAGCCTGTGAAGAAAAACCGTACCGGATTAAAGATTACCGCTCTGGCCCTGAGCTGCGCCCTCCTGGGCGGCGGTGTGGGCGGCGGGGTTGTATGGGCCGCCACAAATCACGGCGGCGGCGCCCCCCAGAATGCCCCCGTGCTGAGAAACGACGCCGTGTCCTCCGGGGACGCAGCCTCCACCGTAAAGCTCAACCGGGTGGACGGCCAGACCCTCCTCACGGATGCGGAGGTCTATGCCGCCAACGTGGACAGCGTGGTGGCCATCAACACCACCGGAACTGCCACCACCAGCAACGGTTTCTGGCAGACCCAGCAGCCTACCTCGGGCGCAGGCTCCGGCTTTGTTCTGACCCCCGACGGCTTCATCGCCACCAATTACCATGTGATCAGCGGGGCCGAGACCGTCAAGGTGACATTCTACAACGGGGATGCCTATGACGCGGAGGTCATCGGCGGCGACGAGGATTACGACATCGCCGTTATCAAGGTGGAGGCGGAGAATCTCCAGCCCGTTACCATGGGAGACAGCACTCTGCTGAACGTGGGCGACCGGGTTCTTGCCATCGGCAACCCTCTGGGAGAGCTGACCTTCTCCCAGACCGGCGGCATGGTCTCCTCCGTGAACCGGGCCATTGACGTGGAGGGCGTGCCCTTCAACATGATTCAGACCGACGCCTCCATCAATCCCGGCAACTCCGGCGGGCCCATGTTCAACCAATATGGCCAGGTGGTGGGCATCGTTTCCGCCAAGTACACCAATACCTCATCCGGCGCCAGCGCCGAGGGCCTGGGTTTCGCCATTCCCATCAATGACGTGGCGGCCATGATTCAGGACATCATGACCAATGGATTTGTGACCAATAAGGCGTATCTAGGCGTTCAGGCCATGTCCATGACCCAGCAGATTGCCAGCCAGTTCCGCTACGACATCACAGAGGGCCTCTTCATCAGCGCCGTGGACAAAGACGGCGCGGCGGACAAGGCGGGCATCCAGATGGGCGATGTGATTGTCAAGGTAGATGACCACGAGATTAAGACCATGGCAGACCTGACCATTGCGAAAAAACAGTACCGGGCGGGGGATATCTCCACGGTGACGGTTTACCGCCAGGGGGAGACCATCACCACGGAGCTCACCTGGGACGCGGTGCCCGAGGACCAGCAGATCCAGCAGGAGGAAACCCAGCAGCCCCAGAACGGCAATAACGGTCAATACGGCAACGGCTATACAAACCCCTATGACCTCTTCGACTACTTCTTTGGCAACCGGGGCTGGTAAACCCTGATCTCCCTTCCGTGTGTCCGGCGGCGGCTTCGCGGCAGCAGCTGCGGCAGGGCAAAAAAGCCGCCTATGCGGCGGACGCAGGAGAAGGTTATATATAGAGAGACAGATCGCCGAACACAGATTGCCGAACAAAGCGCACCGTGCGAAAGCACGGTGCGCTTTTGGCGTTATTCCTTTACCCGGACTTCCAGATAGTAGTGCTCCTCCTCCATATTCAGCTCCGCCGAGGTGATGCCGCCCTCCAGGTCAAAGCCCAGGTTCTGCCGGACGATCTCAATGCCCTCTGTGTTCTCCAGGGCGGCGGTCTGCCGGGTGAAATCTAGGGAGGACCCCAGCCGGGTCACCAGATCATAGCCCTGGAGGCCCACGTTCTCCGAACCGGAGCAGTGGAAATCATAGCTGGGCTCCTTCCACAGTGCACAGTCCACCGTCACGCTGCCCCCGGCGGGGACGGTGACGGAAAATTGCAGGTACAGCACCCGCTGGTGAATCAGGACTTCATAGAAAATGTCGTCCAGCCGGCCGTCTGCGTAGCGGTCTCTGGGCGTGCCGGACAGGGCCCCGTACTGGACCAGCAGCTCCGCTGCGGCTCCCCGGTACATCTCGAAGGAGACGGTGTCAAAGGGATTGGGGTGGTCCGGAATCCAGCCCCGGGTGTAGAAGGCCGCGTACTCCCGGCACAGGCAGTCCAGCACCTCGTTCAGGGTGGTCTCCTCCCGGGTGACGGTACAGGAGACCCCCTCGATTTCTCCGCCGGCGTCGCAGCCGCCGTTTTCATAGCCCTGAAGGACATAGTTCCCGATGTCCGCTCCCAGCACCACCAGCGCCTTGGCCTCCGGCTCCCGGATGACGCCGTCAGGAACGAAGTAGTTGTACTGCCGCCAGCCGGACTCCTCGTCCCAGCTCATGCCATTGAAGCCGTAGCTGAGGATTTCCGTGGCCCCTGGATCGATGGTAAAGGTGATGGCCTGTGTGGCGGCGGGGTACTGCTCGTGGGGGGCCTCAAAATCTGAGAAATGGTAGACAGTCACAGGAATGTCCAGCTCGGGATACTCCGCCAGGGTCCGGTCCAGATACGCGCCGTCTTCCAGCAGGGCCCGGTACTCCTCCCAGCTGTTCAGGTGTGCCAGGTTCAGCGTGCCGTGGTCCGGGTCCTCCGCACCGTAGGCGCTGCTGAAGCCTCCGGCGTAGGGGCCGGCGTACAGCTCCGACTGGATTTCCCCGCCGTCTGCCGACACTGTGGGCCGAATCTGCGCAAGGTCGTAAAAGCTTCCGGCAAAGGGATAGAAGGCCGTTGCGGTGACATCCTCCTCCGACGGGTTGGCGAGAACATAGCGGTCCGTCACCTGTGCCCCCCACTGACGGGGCTCTCCGTCGGCGTACGCCCCGGGGGCGAAGTCCCAGGTGAGGGTCCGCTCCGTTGCGAGGCCGTGACCGCCTTCCAGCGCGGTCAGGGGGAACACCGGTCCGGCATAGGACATGAAGACCGTTCCCCCGCTGTGGCCGCTGCCGCCGCTGCCGGCTATGGGGGCCGCGCCGTCCGCGCCGCCGCTGGTGTTCATTTGACTGCCGGCACGGTACCACAGCCCCAGGCCGCAGATCAGAACCAGACACGCGGCAAGGCCCAGAATCCGCCGTGGGATTCTCCGCGGCTTGGAAGCGGCGGGGGAAGCGGAGACCGCCTCGTCTACAAGGCCGTCGTCCACCAGCCCCAAAATCCGAAACAACCGCTCGCTTTTCATAGAATCACACCCTCCTGTTCCAAATAGGCCCGCAGGGCTTTCCGGGTGCGGAAGAGAGAGGATTTCACCTTTCCCACGCCGCACCTCCGCTCCGCTGCGATGTCCGCCAGCTCCTGACCGTACCAGTACCGCCGGAGAAAGATCACGCGGCTCTCCGCCGGAAGGCGGCGCAAAAACGCGCTGATCAGCGCCGCAATTTCCTGATCCTCCAGATGCTGTTCCACCCCATGGGGGGCGGGGATGCAGTCCTCCAGTTCCCCCAGCAGGATCTCGGGAGCGCCGCCGCCCCGCTTTTGAGTCTGGCCCTCCTTCCAGCGGTCCAGGGACAGGTTCCGGGCGATCCGGCCCAGCCAGGCCCGGAGGGCCGCGGGCCGGGCCGGGGGAATGGCGTTCCAGGCACGCAGGTAGGTGTCGTTGACGCACTCCTCCGCGTCGCCCCGGCTGCGGAGGATGTTCCACACCAGAGAGTGGAGGAAGGAACCGTATTTTCCGGCAGTCTCTGTAATGGCCTGCTGGTCCCGGCTCCAGTACAGGTCGATGATGGCGCTGTCCTCCATATCCTTGCCTCCTTTCAAAAGGTCTTTGACAGTGTAGACGGGAAAATGGAAGATTGGTTTCGCACAGAGCGAAATTTTTAGGCCTTGTTTGTATAGATGGCGAAATGCTTAACGGCGAGAGATTTTTCCACTGGGCAAGGCAAAAATTCGCGGGAATACTCTGTTTATCTCAAGAACTTTTAACCCGGCGCAGCGGAAAAAGTCCGCCGGTCGGGCGTTTGGACATTTATCAAACAAGGCCTAAGGGGAGGATATTATACAGCAGTATACCACAGAGTTGACGAAATTGGGAAAAGGTGTATAATGAAGACGTGATTTCTCAGGGAGGTGTCCGCCATGCCCAGCCGCCGCGTCCAACTGAATGCCGTTCAGACCCTGGCCCTGGGCTTCGCGGCGCTGATCCTGCTGGGCGGCGTGCTGCTGGCTCTGCCGGTGTCCTCCCGGAACGGGTGTGCTCTGCCGTTTTTGGACGCGCTGTTCACCGCGGCGTCCGCCTCCTGTGTCACGGGGCTGGTGCTCTATGATACCTGCACCCAGTTCACCCTCTTCGGACAGGCGGTGATTCTGTTGCTGATCCAGGTGGGGGGTATGGGGTTTATGACCGTTTCCATCCTGGTGGCCGTCCTGCTCCACCGCCGCATCGGCCTACGCCAGCGGTCGATTTTGATGGACAGCGTGGGGGCCCTCCAGATGGGGGGCATTGTGCGGCTGACCCGCCGGGCTATCCGGGTGACATTGACCTGTGAGGGCGCGGGTGCGGTGCTGCTGGCGCTGTGGTTCTGTCCCCGGTACGGGGTGGGACGGGGTCTCTGGATGTCGCTGTTTCACGCGGTCTCCTCCTTCTGCAACGCCGGGTTCGACCTGCTGGGCACCGGGGCATCCCTGACCACCATTGCCGGAGAGCCGCTGCCTAACATCGTTCTCATGGCGCTGGTGATCTGCGGCGGTCTTGGGTTTCTGGTGTGGGACGACCTGCTGACCCACGGACATCATGTCCGCCGCTGGCGGCTGCACTCCAAGATCGTGGCGTTCTCCACTACGCTCCTGTTTGCGGGCGGAGTGGCTGCCTTCTATTTTCTGGAGAAAGACCACGCCTTTGCGGGGGCAGCTCCGGCCCGGCGGGCGCTGATGGCGGCATTTCAGTCCGTCACCTGCCGGACGGCGGGGTTCAACACAGCGCCCCTGACGGCCCTGAGCCAGAGCGGCACCCTGCTGACCATGATTTTGATGTTCATCGGCGCGGGCTCCGGCTCCACCGGCGGCGGGGCGAAGGTGAACACTGTCTCCGTGCTGTTTTTGAGCGCTTTTGCCCAAGTGCGGCGGAAGGAGGACGTGAACGTGTTCCGCCGCCGCCTGGATACGGCCACCATTCAAAGGGCGTACTCGTCGGTGAGCATCTTCTTTCTGGCGTGTCTGGCTGGGACCATGGTCATGTGTCTCCAGGGCATTTCCCTGGACAGCGCGCTGTTTGAGGCTATCTCCGCCGTGGGTACCGTGGGCCTTACCCGGGGTGTGACGCCGTACCTGCCGGAGCTTTCCAAGCTGACGGTACTGCTGCTGATGTTTGCCGGCCGGGTGGGCAGTATGTCTGTGGCCATGGCCGTGACCCGGGACCGTCCCCAGCCCAAGCTGCGGAACATCCCGGAAAAGATCCTGATCGGATAGGGGAGTGTGGAATGAAAGCTTTTTTGGTAGTGGGTCTGGGGCGGTTCGGCCGGCACCTGACCAAGCGCCTGGCGGAGCTGGGCAACGAGGTGATGATTCTGGACCAGGACGAGGAGCAGGTGGCCAGGCTTGCCTCCGTGGCCACTGCCGCCTGCGTGGGGGATTGTCAGGACGAACAGGTGCTGGCGTCCCTGGGGGTGCGGAATTTCGATGTGTGCTTTGTCTGCGTGCGGGACGATTTCCAGTGCTCGCTGGAGGCCACCGCCACACTGAAGGAGCTGGGGGCCCGGTGTGTGGTGGCCCGGGCGGACCACGAGCGGCAGATCAAGTTTTTGAAGAAGATCGGCGCGGATTTTGTCATCCACACGGAGATGGATATGGCGGCCCGGGCGGCCATGCGGTTCTCCGCCCGCAACGCCTTCGACTATTTCGAGCTGACGCCCAAGTACGCGGTCTTTGAGATTGAGACACCCCGGGAGTGGGAGGGCCGCACGGTGATGGAGATGGACGTCCGCCGCCGGTACAACGTGAACATCCTGGGCGTGAAAAACGGGGACGAGATCGAGCCTCTGCTGAGCCCGGACTACCGCTTTGAGCCTGACGCCCACCTGATCGTGGCAGGGGACAAGGAGGCCGGTGTCCGGCTGATGAACGAGGAGTCGTAAGCGCGTTATCATTTTGCGCAGAAATCTGGAAATCATAGTTCTAGCGGCGCTGGGTATACTAGCGCCGGGGTGATTTTATGCCGGATCGCAAAAAGGCGGTCAACAACCTGGACGACAGCAAGCCCTTTCTGCGGCTGGAGCCGGAGAAGCGCATGTGTCCCATCTTCGACCCCGTGACCATCGCGAAATTCCCGGTGGCCCCGCCGGAGGACATGGGCTTCCGGGTGTTGGACAACTTCTGCGAGGAGCACATCCTGTAAGAGGCAGGGGGCGGAAAACCCGTCCCCTGCTTTTTCCGTCCAGCTTTTTATTTGACGCTTACGCCCAAAAGTGCTATAATAAAACCACCAAGAGAGGAGGCGTTCGTATGAACACAGTCATCACCATTGGACGGCAGTTTGGCAGCGGCGGCAAGGAGATCGGCATCCGGGTCGCCAAGGAGCTGGGCATCCCGTTTTATGATAAGGAGCTTCTGCGGGAGGCTGCCAGGAAGAGCGGCCTGTGTGAAAAGATCGTAGAGAACTTTGACGAGCGGCCCAAGAGCCTGCTGTACTCCATTGCCATGGACTCCTATATGTTTGCCCTGCCGGGCAGCGGCGTGGGGGACTCCCTGGAGCAGCAGGTATATCTGGCCACCTTCAACACCATCCGCCACATCGCGGAGCAGGGGCCCTGCGTCATGATCGGCCGCTGCGCGGACTACGCCCTGGCGGACAATCCCAACCACCTGAGCCTGTTCGTCCACGCCCCCATGGACGTGCGGATTCAGAGGGTGGCAAGGCGGCAGAGCATCACGCCGGAGAAGGCCAAGACGCTGATCGCCAAAACCGATAAGCGCCGGGCCTCCTATTATGAGTACTACTCCTCCCAGAAGTGGGGCGCAGTAGAGAGCTATGACTTCTGCCTGGACTCCAGCTGCCTGGGCCTCGGCGGCACGGTGGAGCTGATCCGCGCCATGGTGGAGCACAAGGAGCACCCTGTGCCCAGTCCCACGGAGGTTGACCCCACGCAGTCCGGTACATAATGGACTATACGGACAGAGGCCGCGTTGAGCGCGGCCTCTGTTTTTTGCATAAATAAAACCACTGGCCTAGCCAGTGGTTCAAAAGAACCTATAGCGATGAGATTGATAAAGAACTCTCTTTGCACAGATGAAAGGTGCGGTTAGCCAACTGCATAACGAGTAGCAAAATGAAGAGCACCATGGAAATCCTGGACAATTACCTAGAACGGGCGGTAGCGGATAATCTCAATATTGTGGAAGTTTTGGATCATATCTTCTCAGAAGAGGCAAAATCCAGAAAAAAGCAGGCCTATGAGAAACAGAACCACTAGATCCGCTTTGACTTAGCCGACTACTACGGCGGCTTGCACTGTGGACAGTGCTTCAATGTGATGGTGGGTGGCAGGTGGAGGCCGACCGGCTTTGAGTACGCCGCCGACTGGTATCTAGTGGGCATCCGGGCCGACGACCCGAACGACCTGCGGGCGCGTATCTGATGTAAAACTTTTTTAGAGAACATA
>NZ_CAJULS010000069.1 GCF_910587525.1 uncultured Oscillibacter sp.
ATCCTCTGGTGCAGCTGGGAGTTCAAGTTCATCGAGCTGGACGACGCCTACGCCACCGGCTCCAGCATCATGCCCCAGAAGAAGAATCCGGACGTGGCGGAGCTGGTCCGGGGCAAGACGGGCCGGGTGTACGGCGATCTGATGGGCCTTTTGACCGTCATGAAGGGCCTGCCTCTGGCCTATAATAAGGACATGCAGGAGGACAAGGAACCGGTGTTTGACGCACTGGACACAGTGGAGATGTGTATCCCTGTGTTCGCGGCCATGCTGGACACCATGACCGTCCGGACGGACAACATGCGCGCCGCGGCGGGGAAGGGCTTCATCAATGCCACGGACTGCGCCGACTATCTCACCAAGAAGGGGATGCCTTTCCGGGATGCCTACACGGCAACGGGCCGTCTGGTGGCGGAGTGTACCGCCAAGGGGAAGACGCTGGAGGAGCTGACCCTTGCGGAGCTGAAAGAGGTCTCAAACCTCTTCGGGACAGATGTCTACGAGGCGCTGAAGCTGGAGAACTGCATGGCCCTGCGGGGCAGCTGCGGCGGTCCGGCGGTCAGCGAGACACGGCGGCAGATTGAGGCGGTTGAGGCGTTTGTACAGAGCAGAGAGAAGGAATAGGAGACTGTGAAATCCACAAGTCCCGGTCTGTTTCTCGGCCTGCTTCTCTTGGACAGCTGCGGCAGCCGGATTCCGGACGGTATCCCGGAACCCGGCGGGCCCGCCGGACCCTGCCCTGCCAGGGGGTTATGCCTGAAACGGCGGCAACGCCGGTTTGACCTTTCTTCTATCACCAAATGCGAAAGTTTTGAACGCAGGAGAGATTCAGCTGCCTGCAGGCGGATACAACCAGATGCAGTATGTGTCGGCACAGTTTCTCAAGGGCAGGACGCCCGGGTGGACATCAGCGGACAGACGCCCGTGCCGGAGATATGCGCACTGGAGGTTCTGGAGCAGGCGGCGGATATTCTGCTGGAATTTCTGAAGAGCGGAAAACTGTCGCCGCGGACCCGGCAGGCAGTGTGCGGAGAGGAGCGTTTTGGGCTCCCCTGGGACGAGATTGACTAAATCAAATGGGAGGCCGCTTATGAGCAGACCGAGAGTGTATATTGACGGCAGGGAGGGCACCACGGGCCTCCAGATTTGCGACCGCCTGTCCGCCCGGGAGGACGTCGAGCTTCTGCTGATCGAAGAGGAAAAGCGGAAGGACAACGCCGAGCGGGCGAGGCTGATGAATGCGGCGGATATCGTGTTTCTGTGCCTGCCGGACGCCGCCGCCGTGGAGGCAGTGGAGCTGGTGGCAAATCCCAACACCCGGATCATCGACTGCTCCACCGCCCACCGGGTGGCCCCGGGCTGGGTGTACGGATTCCCGGAGCTCACCGGCCAGCGGGAGAAGATTGCGGGCGCCAAACGGGTGGCCAACCCGGGGTGCTACGCCACCGGCTTTTTGGCCCTGGTCCGGCCGCTGGTGGAGCGGGGGGTGCTTCCCGCCGGTGCCAGGGTGACCTGCCACGCGCTCTCCGGCTACACCGGTGCGGGGAAAAAGGCCATTGCTCAGTACACCGCCCCGGACCGGGAGCCGGAGCTGGACGGCCCCCGGCACTACGCCGTCTCCCTCACCCACAAGCACCTGCCGGAGATGGCCGCGGTGGCCGGGCTGGACAGCCCGCCGCTGTTCACCCCCATGATCTGTGATTATCCCCAGGGCATGGTGGTCACGGTTCCCCTGTGGCTGGACCAGCTGAACGGGGAGCAGTCCATCGCCGCGCTGCGAAAGCTGTACGCCGGCTACTACGGCGGAGGCCCTGTGGTGGAGCTGCGCCCCGCCGGTGCCCCCGCCTGCGGCTTCATTGGCTCCAACAATCTGGCGGGGAAGGACACCCTCCAGATCTTTGTCAACGGCGGCGGTCAGGCGGCGATGCTCTCCGCCCGCCTGGACAACCTGGGCAAGGGCGCCTCCGGCGCGGCGGTGCAGAATATGAACCTGATGCTGGGTTTTGAAGAGACTGCCGGGTTAAACCTGTAAAAGTTTTTGTCCACCTTTTTCAAAAGTGGCGGGGTGCAGGGGCAGAGCCCCTGCCGTCTCGGGCGATGCGAAGCGAGCCTGTTTCCAAGAGCGGAGATAGCCGGCGCGGTGAAACGAAATGATTGGGCTTCGCCCAAACCCGCCAGGGCTTTGCCCTGGACCCACCGCCCTTTGAAAAGGGCGGCCCCAAACTTTATTCTTTTCACCTGCCAGGGCGATAACAACAAACAGCGAGGTATCAAAACTATGCTGAACTTTATCGACGGCGGCGTGTGCGCCGCCCAGGGCTTCCGGGCCGCCGGCGTCCATGTGGGCGTCAAGACCCACGCCGCCTGGAAGAAGGACGTGGCCCTCATCGTCTCTGATACGGACTGCGCCGCGGCGGCGGTGTTTACGAAAAACGTGGTGAAGGCCGCCCCCATCCACGTGGATCTGGCCCACCTCAAAGACGGGCGGGCCCGGGCCGTCATCGCCAACAGCGGCAACGCCAATGCCTGCGCCCCCCACGGGGAGGAGTACGCGGAGCGCATGTGCGCCGCGGCCGCCAAGGCCATCGGCTGCGCGGCGGAGGACGTGCTGGTGAGCTCCACTGGCGTCATCGGCCAGACTATTAACATCCAGGTGATCGAGGAGGGTGTCCCGGCGCTGTACGGGTCCCTGGAGGCATCCCCCGCGGCCAGCGACGCTGCGGCCCACGCCATCATGACCACCGATACGGAGAAAAAGGAGGCGGCGGTGGAGACCGTTGTGGGCGGAAAGACCGTCCGCCTGGGCGGCATTGCCAAGGGCAGCGGCATGATCCACCCCAATATGGGCACCATGCTCTGCTTCCTCACCACCGACTGCGCCATCTCCTCCCAGATGATCAAAACCGCCCTGCTGGAGACGGTGAACGTCAGCTTTAACCGCATCAGCGTGGACGGCGACACCTCCACCAACGACAGCTGTATCGTCCTGGCCAACGGCCTGGCGGGCAACGTCGAGATCACGAAGAAGGGGCCGGACTACGGGGCCTTCCTCACGGCACTGCGGACGCTGTGCGTGGAACTGGCGAAAAAGATGGCCTCCGACGGCGAGGGGGCCAAGCACCTGATTACCTGCTCCGTCGCCGGCGCGAAGAGTGAGGCCTCGGCGGAGATCATTGCCAAGTCCGTCATCTCCTCGACATTGACCAAGGCCGCCATTTTTGGCGCGGACGCCAACTGGGGCCGGGTGCTGTGCGCCATGGGTTACTCCGGGGAGGACTTTGACCCGGACAAGGTGGATGTCCATTTTGCCAGCGCCGCTGGAGACATTGCGGTGTGCGAACAGGGCCGCGGCCTGGATTTTGACGAGGAGCTGGCCAAGACGGTCCTGCAAGAGCACGACGTGGAGATTCTGATCTCCATGGGCGAGGGCGGGGGGGCCTGCACCTGCTGGGGCTGTGACATCACTTACGACTATATCAAGATCAACGGGGACTACAGGACATAAGGGGAGGACTTTCTCTATGTTGGTCATTTTCTCTTTCATGTGTGCCATTGTGTGCTTCCGAGCCGCTGAGTGGTGTCTGAACAAGCGGCGGAGGGCTTTGCAAATCGCACTTTGGCTGCTGCTGACCGCGATGGCCATGGGGATCGTCTATGGACTCCTGCGCCTGACGGGAGCTGTCCTGTTTCCCGGCGACAACACATACTCTGTCAATTTCTTTGACGCCTCCTGGCGGGACGACGGTGCCCGGGTCCTTCTGGCCTGCGGCGCACCCTTCGTGGCGATCTCCGCCGCCCCGGTCCGCGGCGGAAAGAGCGGATAGCGGTGTTCCGGCCTCCCCGTTTCCCCATCCTTAAAGAAAAGAGCTGATTGACATGTCCTCCCACGAACAGCAGGCCCAGACCCTCATTGAGGCCCTGCCCTATATCCAGAAATTCACCGGCAAGACCGTGGTGGTGAAGTACGGCGGAAACGCCATGGTCTCCGACACCCTGCGCCGCTCCGTCATGAGCGACATCGTTCTTTTAAACCTGGTGGGCATCCGGGTGGTGGCGGTCCACGGCGGCGGCCCGGAGATCTCTGCCATGCTGAAGATGATCGGCCATGAGTCCCGGTTTGTGGACGGCCTTCGCTATACCGACGCCACCACTATGGACGTGGTCCAGGCCATTCTCTGCGGCAAGGTCAACAAGGACCTGGTCTCCCAGCTCAGCCGCCTGGGCGGCCAGGCCATCGGATTGTGCGGCATGGACGGCGGGCTTTTCCAGGCGGTGCAGCTGGACGAGAAATACGGCCTGGTGGGCAGGATCACCGGCGTAAATCCCGCCCCGGTGGAAAACGCCCTGGCCAGCGGCTACATCCCCATCGTGGCCACTGTGGCCCAGGGGACGGACAGCGACACCGTCTACAACGTCAACGCCGATACCGCCGCGGCAAAGCTGGCGGAGGCCCTCCACGCGGAAAAGCTCATCCTGCTCACCGATGTCCGGGGCCTGTTGCGGGACCCCAAGGACGAGGAGACCTTGATCCACGTGGTTCGCACCGGCGAGGTGCCGGAGCTCATCAAGACAGGCGTTGTCTCCGGGGGGATGATCCCCAAGATGGAGTGCTGCGTGGACGCCATCCACGGCGGCGTGGAGCGGGTGCATATTCTGGACGGGCGTATTCCCCACTCCATTCTTATCGAGCTGCTCAGTGACCGGGGCATCGGCACCATGCTGAAAAGGGAGGAATGACCATGACTTCTCAGGAGATCAAGAACCTGACCCATCAATATATCATGAACACCTACGGCCGCTTTCCGGTGGCCGTCGACCACGGCGAGGGCGCGCGGCTCTACGACCCGGAGGGCCGGGAGTACATCGACTTTACCAGCGGCATCGGCGTCACGGACCTGGGCTATGGCTTCCAGCCCTGGGCGGACGCCGTGGCGGCCCAGGCCAAGAGGCTCAATCACGTGTCCAACCTCTTCTACACCGAGCCCGCTGCCCGCTTGGCGGAGATTCTCTGCAAGCGCACCGGGGAGAGCTGCGTCTTTTTCGCCAACGGCGGCGGCGAGGCCAACGAGGGCCTTATCAAGCTGGCCCGGAAGTACAGCTTTGACAGGTACGGCCAGGGGAGGAGCACCATCATCACGCTGAAAAACTCCTTCCACGGCCGCACCGTCACCACCCTGAAAGCCACGGGGCAGGACGTGTTCCACAACTATTTCTTCCCCTTTACCGAGGGGTTCCGGTATGCCGCTGCCAACGACCTGGCCGCCTTGGAGGAGGCCGCCGGGGACGATGTGTGCGCCGTCATGGTGGAGCTGGTCCAGGGCGAGGGCGGCGTGCTGCCCCTGGAGCAGGATTATGTGAAGGCCCTTTCAGAGCTCTGCGCCGAAAAGGACTGGCTGCTGCTGGCGGACGAGGTCCAGACCGGCGTGGGCCGCACGGGCACCCTCTTCGCGTTCCAGCAGTACGGCATTCTGCCGGACGCGGTGTCCTTTGCCAAGGGCATCGCCGGGGGACTGCCCATGAGCGGCGTTCTGGCCAATGAGAAGTGCCGGGACGTGCTGGGTCCCGGCACCCACGCCACCACTTTCGGCGCCAACCCCGTCTGCGCCGCCGCGGGCCTGGTGGTGCAGGAGACCCTGAGCGACGCCTTTTTGGAGGAGGTCAAATCCAAGGGCGCGTACCTCCGTGCGGGCATTGAATCGCTGAATCTGCCCTGCTTCGGCAAGACCCGGGGCCTGGGATTGATGATCGGCATTGAGGTCAAGGACGGTTTTACAAACAAGGACATCGCAAACCGCCTCATTGAGAGCGGGCTCCTGGTCCTCACCGCCGGAGCGGGCATGCGTCTGCTGCCGCCGCTGGTCATCACAAAAGAGGAGATGGACCGGGGGCTGGAGATCATGAGAAAGACGCTGTCTTAAAAAACGTTTTTCTCTCAGCCGCCCGCCTGGGGCAGCATTGGCATTTAGCATTTACAATAACAATAACATTAGCATTAGCATTTACATTAGCATTAGCGGGAAAATCCTGGTGGATTTTCGGTGGAATTGCACGCCCTCGTGCATCACGGGGCGCCGCCGCTTTGCAGGAAAGGACGTAACGCCTATGGAAAACCACACCCATTTTTTAAAGCTTCTGGACTTTACCCCCGCGGAAATTCAGCAGTTTCTGGACACTGCCGCCGATTTGAAAGCCAAGAAGAAGGCGGGGATTCCCCACCGGTACTTAGAGGGCAAAAACGTGGCTTTGATCTTTGAGAAGACCTCCACCCGCACCCGCTGCGCCTTTGAGGTGGCGGCCCGGGACCTGGGTATGGGTTCCACCTATCTGGGGCCCACCGGCTCCCAGATCGGCGTGAAAGAGTCCATCGCCGACACCGCCCGGGTGCTGGGGAGGATGTACGACGGCATTGAGTACCGGGGCTTTGGGCAGGCATTGGTGGAGGAATTGGCCTCCTATGCCGGGGTGCCGGTGTTCAACGGCCTCACCAATGAGTTCCATCCCACTCAGATTCTGGCGGACTTCCTCACCATCCGGGAGCACTTCGGGAAGCTGAAGGGCGTAAAGCTGGTGTATCTGGGAGACGCCCGGTTCAATATGGGCAACAGTCTGATGGTGGGCTGCGCCAAGATGGGGATGCACTTCGTGGCCTGCGCGCCCAAGGCGTATATGCCGGACCCCGCCCTGGTGGAGACCTGTCAGGCCGTCGCCAAGGAGACCGGCGCGGCGCTGGAGTTCATTGAAGACCCCATGGAGGCCACGAAAGACGCGGACGTGCTGTACACCGACGTGTGGGTTTCCATGGGCGAGCCCGTGGAGGTCTGGCAGGAGCGCATTGAGGCCCTGGGGCCCTACCAGGTGACAAAGGTCCTGATGGACAACGCCGGTCCCCAGTGCCGCTTTATGCACTGCCTGCCCGCCTATCATGACCACAAGACCAAGGTGGGCCGGGAGATGGGAGAGAAGTTCGGACGCAGCGCCATGGAGGTCACAGACGAGGTCTTCGAGTCCCCGGCCTCCATCGTCTTTGACGAGGCGGAGAACCGGATGCACACCATCAAGGCGGTTATGTACGAGCTGATGAAGTGAATAAAAAGCCGCCTCCGGCGCTGCCGGAGGCGGTGGGGATATTCCACAAAGCAGGACGGCCGGGTCAAAACCCTGCCGCTCCTGTTTTGCACTTTCAGCCTGTCAGGAATGTTCCCGCCCGCTGCAAATATGGGAACCCATGTCAAACCAGGTGATCAGCTCGCCGCATGCAGGGCATCTGTGCTGTTCAATCTTCTCGCAGAGCCATTGAGAGATGCCGGCTTCTCCCATGCGCAGAGAACCGGGGATAACAGAGGCATGATTGCAGATGCCGTTGATGATTGGCCTTGTGCTGAATTCTCTCAACTTTTCACAGGGAAAATCCCGGCACTCGCAGCA
The DNA here is from genome assembly GCF_910587525.1 of uncultured Oscillibacter sp. Taxonomy (GTDB): domain Bacteria; phylum Bacillota; class Clostridia; order Oscillospirales; family Oscillospiraceae; genus Oscillibacter. The sequence goes on from NZ_CAJULS010000069.1 coordinate 7,423, forward strand.
GCGGTGAACACTGTGACGCACAGCGCAGTCCAGAAATCCATGATCAGTGCAATTTTGACATCCCTTGCGGACGTAGTCGGAAAGGCAGCCGTGACATTCCTCGGGAAAGGGCGGACAGGCTCCGCAAAACAGGCCGCATATTGAGGCGCAGGCCTCATCTGGAATCCGCTTCATAGTTTGCACCGCTCCAATCAGAATGAATTGGTTCGTATCAGACGAAAGTATAGTATAATTATGCGAATCAGTCAAACAGCAGGGGAAATGCCTGGAGCCGGAAGATCCGGCGGCTGATATCCCTTTTGGCCTGTTGTCAAAAATCCTGGTCAAGGGCGTTTCTCCCAAAATCGGCTTGACAGCCGCCGGTCTCCCTCCTAAAATAGAATAGCAATTTAACCAGACAAGAGGAGAGGATTTCATGGAACGTTCCGCCGGTATTTTGCTGCCGATTTTTTCTCTGCCGGGCCGCTATGGCGCCGGCGTCCTGGGGGCGGAGGCCCGGGCCTTTGTGGATTTCCTCCGCGATGCCGGACAGAAGTGGTGGCAGATTCTGCCCCTGGGTCCCACCGGGGCGGGCAACTCCCCTTATACCAGCGAGTCTACCTTCGCGGGCAATCCCCTGCTGATCGACCTGGAGCATCTGGCGGCGGAGGGCCTGCTGGATCAGGCCGATTTGGAGTCCGCCCAGGTGCCGCCTTCGTCGGGGATTGACTATGGAGAGCTGTACCGGCTGCGGGAGCCGCTGCTGCGCAAGGCCTTTCAGCGGGCCAGGGGCAGGGGGGACGAGAAGACCAGGGCCTTTTCGGCGAAAAATCCCTGGCTGGCGGAGTACGTGCTGTACCGTGCCGCCAAGATACACTATGAAAACGCGGCCTGGTTTGACTGGCCGGACGAGGGGTTGCGCCGTCACGAGCCGGAGGCGCTGGACCGCTGGCGGCAGGAGCTGGCGGAGGACGTGGCCTTCCGCACCTATGTGCAGTACTGGTTCTTCACCCAGTGGGCGGAGCTGAAGGACTACGCCAACGAAAACGGCGTGAAGATCATCGGCGATATGCCCATCTACGTCTCTTTGGACTCCGCCGACGTGTGGTCGGAGCGGAAGGAGTTTCTGCTGGACCAGGAGGGCAGGCCCTCCAAGGTGGCGGGGGTGCCGCCGGATTACTTCTCGGAGGAGGGCCAGCTCTGGGGCAATCCCCTGTACAACTGGCCGGCTATGAAGCAGGACGGCTTTGGCTGGTGGATCCGCCGGGTGGAGGGGGCCAGCAGACTCTTCGACGCCATCCGCATCGACCATTTCCGGGGGCTGGAGAGCTACTGGGCGGTTCCCTCGGAGTCGGATACCGCGAAAGTGGGGACCTGGGAAAAAGGTCCCGGCATGGACCTTTTGCGGGTGCTCACCAGCTGGTTCCCGCAGACCACGTATATCGCTGAGGACCTGGGCATCCTGACTGATGCCGTTCACCAGCTGCGGGAGGAGGCGGGCCTGCCGGGAATGAAGGTGCTGCAATTTGCCTTCTCCGGCCCGGACAATGCGTATCTTCCCCATCACTACAAGCCCGGCTGCATCTGTTATACCGGTACTCACGACAACGACACCGCCGTGGGCTGGTACACTCACGCCTCCGAGGAGGAGAGGGCTTTTGTGGAGACGTACCTGGGGGCTTCCGACGCAGAGAGCGCCCGGCGGGCCCTGCTGCGGTGCGGACAGGGCAGCGTGGCGGAGCTGTTTGTGGCCCAGATGCAGGACTACCTGGGTCTTGGCAGTGAGGCGCGCCTCAACGTCCCCGGTGTGGCGGAGGGCAACTGGTGCTGGCGGCTGCTGCCCGGGCAGGCCACGGAGGCGCTGGCAGAGGAGATCCACGCCATGACGGCGGCCTTCAGCCGGTGCTGAATTTGAAAAACAAAAGGCGGCGGAGCGCTCAAACGGAGCTCCGCCGTCTTTTCGTATGGACTTATACTAATTCTTAATAAAACGATGCAATTGTTTTATTGGGCCGCAGAATGCGGCCTGGCGGCGCAGCCACCAAGAATGTTGTCAATACTTTTCTTGGAACGCCGCCATAAAAAGATTTTTAAATCTTTTTATCAAGAGAGCATTTGTCAAGGGGGATTTCACCCAAAAGATGAAATCCCCCGATAAACAGAAAATCATTAAGTTACGTCCAGGTAATATTCTGTTACGACATCGCCATTTATAGAGAGAATCAACCAATTATCATCCACGAAATCAACTCCCAGGTAATAGACAAGCGTAGAATCCGGCGGGAAGTATTGCTTGCTAATTTTGAACGACGTTTGCTCGTTGCTATCTTCTTCCCCTAATAATTGAATAACATCAGATTCACTCATGCCAATAAGTTGGTATGAGTCTAACATATCGTTAACGATTTTATAGCGATCTCCCTTGCTTGCATCCCATTTAGATTTTGAAAATGTATGTTGGTACTTAATTACACACAATGCGAATACGACAATAAGCAACAAGCAGGTGAGAACCGCAAAAATAATTTGATTGTTTCTTTTGGCACGCCGGGCAGCTTTACGATGTTCATTCTCAGTCATGGATTACTCCTTTCGTTATGTACCTTTTGCCTTGTATGGCCGAGTCCCGATTTGCTGAATCAATACCAATAAAGTATACCACCAACGCAAGCGGCTTTCAACTCTCATTATGGGCGTTGATAGTAATAGCAAGCAATGCCCCGGTATATACCCGGCGCAGCTTGTTGGGGGCTGATGGCCCCCAAGCCCCCAGTGCATCGGCGCAGCTCCGCTCGATGCACAAGCCGCCGGTGGCGTCTGCTGACCTGTCCATACTGGGCAGGGATGGGACGCCCGGCGGGCCGCCCCTCGGAGAGCGCACGACTGCCGCAGGCAGTACCACCGCCCGCTTGCGGGTGGTGAGTAAGTGCGCTCTTCGAGAGGGGCGACAAAGAGAACGGAGCGCCCAGGCCAAGCCCAGACGCTCCCGCTTCGGTTCCCTCCTGCTGGTCGATCACCGCCCCTCTGGCCTGCAACATTCTGCCACAAATGAGCCGCCAGCCAATGTGTATTTGAGTGGTGAAATCACCCTTTACACAATACATCCCAAGAAACAGTATTACAAAACCATCAGCAGCGTCCCCGCGCCGATGAGGACGCAGCCCACCAGGGACTTGACTGTAAATTTCTCGTGGAGAAAGACGAAGGCCAGCACCAGCGTGATGACCACGCTGAGCTTGTCAACGGGCACCACCTTGGAGGCCTCGCCGATCTGGAGCGCTTTGTAATAGCACAGCCAGGAGGCTCCGGTGGCCAGGCCCGAGAGGATCAGGAACAGCCAGCTCCTCCGGCTGATGTCCGCGATGCCGCCCTGGGTGTGGGTGACAAGCACCATGCCCCAGGCCATGACCAGCACCACGGCGGTGCGGATAGCGGTGGCCAGATTGGAGGACACGCCCTCAATGCCCACCTTTGCCAGAATGGAGGTCAGGGCGGCGAAAACCGCCGACAAAAGCGCCAGAATGAACCACATATCAACGCTTCCCTTCCAAAGACGTTTTCAAATGCCGGATGCCGCAGGGGGAGAGTCCGGCGTCACAGGGGCTTCTCCATGGCCACATGGGGCACCGGAGCGCACTCCATAATAAAAACCTCGCTGGTGGTCTCATAGCCGCGGCGGGTGTAAAAGGGCTGAGCGGTCACCCGGGCGTCCAAATACATCTTTTTTCCGCCCTGCTCCGCAGCCATGGCCTCCAGGCGGTCCAGAAGTTCTCCGCCGATGCCGCTGCCCTGGAGGTCAAAGTCCACGCACAGATACTCCACCTTGTGGACGCCCTTGTGGCTCATGACGCCCATGCCCAGCAGCTGTCCGCCGTCAAAGGCGCCGATGATGGCGGATTCCCTTTCGCAGCTGAAATCCTCCTTGTGGATATCCAGTCCCAGGGGGATGCGCATGACCCGGTTCCGCAGCTCCAGGGTTTCCAGATACTCCGCCGAGCCGTATTCGATGGGTTCGATGTGCCGCATATGCAGGCCTCCTGTCAATAAATGGGTTGATAAGATTATATCACGCCGGAGATGGCATGGCAAGGCGATTAGCAGGGCAAAATTTCAGATTCCGGGCCCCGCTTGCGGGCGCTCCGGAAATTGCCCTGAGGGGATGATGCTGTGCCCCACAGGGCACACCTTGGTGATGCAAGTGTTAGAAGCAAGCACAAGCGGCCCAACAAACGAACGTCACATGGGCGGCACAGTCTGCATTGTTAACTTCGACATATTTAAAAACCGCCACAGAGACAGCCGCCCAGAAAATGCGCCGCATTATCTTAAAAGAATCCAAAAAAGTTTTGGAAAGCGCCAAATAATCGTTGAAAACAGCCGAATTCTATGGTATAATCTATACACAAAATTCGGCTGTCACTTTAAGGAGGCTGTAGTTATGTGGCAGTACGATAAAGTTACAAATACATTCGTTCCCGGCATCCTCCCCGCTGGCGGCTCCCAAATCAATGTTTGCTATACCCGGCTTTCGCAAGAGAACGAGTTGGACGTTGACAGCGGTTCCATTCTCAACCAAGAGAGCATTTGTCAAGGGGGATTTCACCCAAAAAGATGAAATCCCCCCGACAAACTGGAAGTTGTCTTATACATCATATGTTAGAGTTACTGTTGCTTTCTAAATGTAATCACAAATGCCCCTCTAATCTGCATTGATGTCGCCATGTAATCGTATGTCACAAGTTCCCATCCATCAGCAGCCCTTTCATTGATTAACTGGTCTAATACT
>NZ_CAJULS010000070.1 GCF_910587525.1 uncultured Oscillibacter sp.
AGGTGAAGCGGAACGCCGATGCCGCCATACGCCAGCAGGAGCAGACCCGGCAGAAACGCCGGGAGGCGGAGCGGTAATTGGTGGTGGCGGCAAAAACTGCCGCCACCACCAGAACAAAAACATAAGAGGAGTGCAAATTTGAAGATCACCAAAAACGGACACATCCAAGTAAAAAATATTTCGGCATATTGGATTCCCGAATTGACGGCTACAGAAGTGATTGCCGGAACAATCTACACCGTCACTGGCAGCTATGAAGGGACCGAGAGCTTCCTGCGTAAGCTGGAGCGCATCACCGCCAGAAATTTTTCCGAAAAGCAGGAGGATTCTGAATGACAAACGCCCCCGTTTCTGCTACAATAGGAACTACCAATCCTGTACTGACAGTTGCTCCCTTGAAGGAGGATACAGAAATGTCAGGAGCAACGAACAAAATCACTGCCCTCTACTGCCGGTTAAGTCAAGAGGACGAGAGAGCCGGGGAGTCCCTATCCATCGAGAATCAAAGGGCTATCTTACTCCAATACGTTAAGGACCATCATTTTCCGAACCCTGTGTTTTTCATCGATGACGGTGTAAGCGGCGTGACCTATGACCGTCCCGGATTCCAAGCGATGCTGGCCGAGATTGAAGCGGGCAACGTGGCTGTTGCCATCACCAAGGATCTCTCCCGGCTGGGCCGGAACTCCGCGCTGACCGGGCTTTACACCAACTTCACCTTCCCTCAGAATGGCGTCCGGTTTATCGCCATCAACGACAACTATGACACCATCGACCCCAACAGCGTCAACAACGATTTCGCCGGAATAAAGAACTGGTTCAACGAATTTTATGCCAGGGATACAAGCCGCAAAATCCGGGCTGTTCAGAAGGCGAAGGGTGAGCGGGGTGTGCCGCTGACGGTCAACGTCCCCTACGGCTATGTGAAGGACCCGGAGAATCCGAGGCGCTGGCTGATCGACCCGGAGGCCGCTCAAGTGGTAAGGCGCATCTTCCAGATGTGCATGGAGGGGCGGGGACCGCAGCAGATCGCCAACCAGCTCAGGGCGGACAAGGTGCTGACCCCCACCGCCTACAAAAAACAGCAGGGGCGCAGTACGCCGAACCCCGACCCGGAGAATCCTTGTGGCTGGCAGGACAGTTCCGTTGTCAAGATTCTGGAACGCCGGGAGTATACGGGCTGTACCGTCAATTTCAAAACCTACACCAACTCCATCTGGGATAAGAAGCAGAGGGAGAACCCGGTTGAAAAGCAGGCAATCTTCCCCGATACCCATGAGCGCATTATTGAGGATGATGTGTTTGAGAAGGTCCAGGTGATCCGCCAGCAGAGGCACCGCATGACCCGCACCGGCAGGAGCAGTATTTTTTCCGGGCTGGTCTACTGCGCCGACTGCGGCTCCAAGATGCAGTACGGTTCTTCCAACAACGGCGATTTCTCTCAAGACTTCTTCGACTGCTCTCTGCACAAGAAGAACCGGGAGAAATGTGGCGGACACTTCGTTCGGGTGAAGGTTCTGGAACGTATGGTTTTGAAGCATATCCAACTGGTGACGGACTACATTCTGCGGTATGAGGCCCATTTCCGCATGGTCATGGAACAGCAGATGAAGCTGGAAAGCGCCGAGAAGATTCTGACCAGCAGGAAGAAGCTCAGCCGGGACGAGAAGCGCATCGCCGAGCTGAAGCGGCTGTTTATCAAGATTTATGAGGACAACGCCAGCGGGCGGCTGAGTGACGAGCGGTTTGATATGCTGAGCTAGAGTTATGATGCAGAGCAGAAGCAGCTTGAGGCCGAGGTCGTTACCTTGCGGCAGGAGATTGAAGTACAGGCGCGACAGAACGAGAATATTGAGAAGTTCATCCAGACGGCGCAGAAGTATGTGTCCATTGAGACACTTGACGCCTACGCCCTTCGAGAGCTGGTTCAGGCGATCTATGTGGAGGCCCCGGATAAGTCCAGCGGCAAGCGGAGGCAGAATATCCACATCAAGTATGACGGCCTGGGCTTCATCCCTCTGGATGAGCTGATGAAAGAGGAAACGGCGTGACCAAAGCCACGCCGTCCCTTGAAAACACTACGTTTTCAGCTTTCTTGCATTTTTACTGTTTTACGGCCACCGCCCCTTCGCTGGGGGGCGCCGCTTGTTGGGGATCGGGGCTTTGCGCCTGCTGAGACTGATTCGCCCCACATGGGGTCCGCAGTCAGCTCGGTCCGGTTCTTCATGAGCCGGCCCTCAGTACGGCGGGCGTTGCCATGCGGGTCCACTCGAATTGGCCTTGCGGAAGGAAATGTATGCATTCCCTCAACCTGTCAGCCTGTCATTTTGAGTTTTTATTATTTCCCTCCTCGGTGAAAAGGTTCATCGGATGCGGGGCTGGAAGCAGAGATAAATTGATAGAACAGAGTATTCGCTTGTTTCCCACCCGGCGCGAAGGGATGAAACCCGTTTTTATTTACGTGCTGTTTCCGAATTTTTAATTTGGGAATAGTATTACCACAATAAAAATAACACCGCCAGATTCCCCAGAGGATTGCGGTGTTCAAAAAGAACCGTTCTAAAAATAAATGGGAGGAGTCCCCCTTCAACGTTCAACGTGCGGTCCGCCAAACCGGCGGACCGCACGTTGTTCACAATATGGAAATATGGTGAACAGCTCAGATCTCCAGATCCAGCAGGTAGGAAGACAGGCCCTTGCCGTGCATATCTACAGAGAGGGAGCGGGTGACGCCGCCGCCCAGGGCCGCGTACATCACAAAGTTCAGTGCGTGGATGTTGGGCAGTTCATAGCGGACCACGTCGCCGTGGACCATGCTCTTGAAGTGCTCCTTTACCCGCTCAGGAGTGACTTTCTCTTTGAGCATCTCATAGTCCTTGGCGTCATAGGCGATCAGGGAGACGTTGGAGATGTTCCCCTTGTCTCCGGTGCGGGAGTGGGCGATTTCCCAGAGTTTCATGGCGAATTCTCCTTTCTTATACCGTAAAGACCTGAATCTCGGGCTTCACGTCGTAGCGGCTCACTAGGATGGATGCCACAGACACGATGTCCCGGGTGCGCTTCACCGCGCCGCAGCCGCCGGCGGGACCGTTGGTGTACAGGGCCTCCACCTCGTTGGGCACAAGGTCGGCCACGGCCTTGGTCTTGGCCCGTCCGGCCACCCGGACGCGGACCTCGGAGGGTTCCCCGGCCATGGGCCGGTCGGGGTTCCAGTACAGGCTGTTGCAGCCGATGAGGTCGAATTTCAGCTCGTCAAACTGGCCGGGAGCCACCAGCTCCAGGCGCTCTTTCATGATCTCCAGCGCCAGCTTGGCCCGTGCCACGCAGCCGGGGCCGCCGTAGCTGATCTCGCCGTCCCCGATGAAGCAGTCCCGGTAGCCGATAGAGCACTTAAGGGTCTCGGTCTTGGGCTTGCCGGTGACGCCGGTGACCACCACCTTGTCCTTCTCCACCTCGGTGAAGGTGATATTCTTGCAGTCGGCCACTACGTCGGGGGTGAAGTAGTTCTCCGGGTCGTGGATCTCATAGCAGATCTGCTCGGAGCAGGTCTCCACCGTCACTAGGCCGCCGGCCTCGGGGACCTTGGTGACAAAGAAGGAGCCGTCCTCGGCGATCTCGATGATGGGGAAGCCCAGGTGTCCCACACCGGGTACGTCCTTCTTGCCGGGTTCTGCGAAATAGCCGCCGGTGACCTGGCCGCCGCACTCCAGCAGGTGGCCCATGATGGTGCCCTTGCCCAGCTTGTCCCAGTCCTCCAGGGACCAGCCGAACTCGTGGATGGCGGGGGCCATGAAGATGGCGGGGTCCGCCACACGGCCGGTGATGACCACGTCGGCGCCCTGCTCCAGCGCCTTGAGGATGCCCTCCACACCCATGTAGGCGTTGGCGGAGACAATCTGCCCGGGCAGCTTGGAGAGGGGTTCGCCGGTCTCCCACACCTCGGTGTCCATGTATTTGTCGATGACGGGCAGCAGGTCGTCACCGGTGACGCAGGCGATCTTCATGCCGGTGAGGCCGTGCTTCCGGGCGATCTCCACGCACGTGGCCGCCGCCGCCTGTGGATTGGCGGAGCCCATGTTGGTGATGAGCTTTACCTTGTGCTCCCAGCACAGGGGCAGGGCCTTTTCCATGCGGTACTCCAGCAGGCCGTTGTAGCCCTTGCTGGGGTCCTTCAGTTTGGCCTGCTGGCCGATGGCGATGGTGCGCTCAGCCAGGCATTCGTAGCTGATGTAATCCAGATTGCCCTTTTCGATGAGCTCCAGAGAGGGCTCCAGGCGATCGCCGGCGTATCCGGCTCCGGAGCCGATGCGGATGGATTTCATAATGACACGCTTCCTTTCAGCAGAATTGTATGGTCAAGGATCGGGATGGCTTTTACAGAGTTACGCCGCCGGTGACAACAGCCACCACCAGCATCACAATGGTCACGATGAAAGCCATGGGGATGGTCTTCTTTTGATGCTCGCCGAAGTCCACGCCGGACAGGCCCACCAGCAGGAAGGTGGAGGCGGTGAGGGGGGACACGGGGAAGCCGGTGGTCATCTGGCCCAGGATGGCGGCGCGGCCCACGGACTGGGCGGCAACGCCGAAGCCCTCGGCCGTGTGGGCCAGCACGGGCAGCACGCCGTAGTAGAAGGAGTCGGGGTCAAACAGCAGGGAGGCGGGCATACCCACAACGCCCACGATGATGGGGAAGAACTTGCCCATGGCGTCCGGGATGATGGCTACCAGCGCGTCGGCCATGGCGGTGATCATGCCGGTGCCCTTCATGATGCCGGTAAAGCAGCCGGCGGCAAACAGCACGGAGCACATCATCAGGCAGCTCTTGGCGTGGGCGTCCACCCGGGCCTTGGAGTCAGCCACCTTGGGATAGTTGATGAGGGTGGCCAGCACATAGAACACCATGAAGATCACCGCGGGGGCAAAGCCGGATTTCAGCAGGGCGGCGATGGCGGCGATGATGAGGACGATGTTTACCCAGAACAGCTGGGGGCGCAGCAGGGTTTTCTCCTCATCGGAGAGCTCGGGCTCCACATAGGCCTTGCCGGCCAGGGCCACATTGCCCAGACGGGCCTTTTCAGCGCGGCCCAGGAACACGGCGATGACCAGCACGCACACAAGACCTGCCAGCACGGCGGGCAGCACGGGCATAAAGAAGGCCACGGCATCGGTCTGCTGGCCCTCGGGAGTGAGGGCGGTGGCGGCACGGATGGTGGGGCCGCCCCAGGGTAGAATATTCATGGTGCCTGCGGACAGAGCCACAATGGTGGCCAGAGTGGTGCGCTTCATGCCCAAGGCGTCATACAAGGGCAACAGGGCGGGGACGCAGATCAGGAAGGTCACGGCGCCGGAACCGTCCAGGTGGACGATGGCGGCCAGAATGGCGGTGCCAATGGCGATTTTGATTGGATCGGTGCCCACCAGGTCCAGCACCTTCTTGATGATGGGACGGAAAGTACCGGCGTCGGTGAGGATGCCGAAGAACAGGATGGAGAAGATGAACATGACGCCGGTGGCGGCCACGGAGCCGATGCCGCTGGAGCCGGTGATCATTTTGCCCATGCTCTTGAAGTTTGCCACGAAGTCGATTACGCCGGGAGCGTTCTCCGGGTCAGTGACGAAGAACCCGCAGGCGATGATGCCGGTCACCACGGGAACCGCGATGAGGGCCACCAGGGGAGATGCTTTTTTGGTCATGATGAGGACCAGCATCAGCACCACGGTGAGAAAGCCCAAGAATGCCAACATAAAATTTTCCTCCTCGTTTTTCTCTTTCTCGCTTGGACCTGTATGTACCGCGGAGTCATCAGGCCCGGAGATGATGCGGGACGCGCGCTGCAGCTATGTCCAAACTAAAAAGCAAGAAACGTGCCAGCGGCGGGAGGAAATTGGAAAAAATGTCAAGGTGCTGGGAGAGTAACGGTGAGCGGCTTGTGCACTCCGCGGAGCCCGGTCCAATAGATATAGAAAATTCTAAAAAATTAGAAGTCTGAAGAGAGGTGGGGAACCGCTTTTCGATACAATACCTGAAACAGCGTAGTTCTAAAATATTAGAACCGAATTCTAAAAATATAGAAGTCAATCGGAGCCGAGTTTATTGTAGAGCGTGGCCAGGGAGATGCCGAGCTCCGCCGCGGTCCGCTTTTTTCCCTCCAGGGTGGAGCCGTAGCGCAGCAGCAGCTTGTGAATCTCGCTCTGCTCGAACATCCGCACCCGCTGGGCCAGGGGGACGCTCTCCCGCTCCACGGCGGGGCGCACCAGGCTCTCCGGCAGGGAGTCCTGGACGATGACGCCGTTTTCGGAGAGATAGGCGGAGAACTCCAGCACGTTCCGCAGCTCCCGCACATTCCCGGGCCAGTCATAGACGGTGAGAATCTCCAGGGCCTCCGGGGAGATGGTCACGGAGCGTTTCAGTTTTTTGGACAGCTCCTGAAGGATCACAAAGGCCAAGGCAGGGATGTCCCCCCGCCGCTCCCGCAGGGGCGGGATGCGGATCTGGAACGTGGACAGGCGGTAGTACAGGTCCCTGCGGAATTTCCCGGCGGCGATGTAGGACTGGAGATCAGCGTTGCTGGCGCAGATAAGACGCACATCGGCCTCCACCTCCTCCACGCCGCCCACTGGGCGCGCCCGGCCCTCTTGGAGGACCCGCAGCAGCTTGGCCTGGAGCTCCATGTCCATCTCGGATACCTCGTCCAAGAAGATGGTGCCGCCGTTGGCGGCCTCGAACAGCCCGATTTTTCCGCCCCGCCGGGCACCGGTAAAGGCGCCCTCCACATAGCCGAAGAGCTCGGATTCCAGGGTGTTCGCGTTGAAATTGGCGCAGTTGATAGCCACAAAGACCTCCCGGCACCGGGGGCTGGCGTTGTGAATGGCCTGGGCGTAGAGCTCCTTGCCGGTGCCGCTCTCCGAGGCCAGCAGGACCGCCGCATCCGTGGCCGCCGCCCGCTGGGCCAGGGATTTGACGGCGCGCGCGTTCTCCTCCACGGCTACGATAGAGTCAAAGGTGTACCGGGTGGAGTTGGTCCTGTTTACCCGGCGGAGCACCTGCTTGTTCCGCTTTTCGTAAGCCTCCAGCTCCGTGCGGAAGTCGTAGGCGTCCCGGAGGAAAGTGACCACCGACAGCCCGCCGGCCACTTTCCCGTCCAGAAAGACGGGGTACATATTGACAAAGTAGATGTCGTCGTTCTCCTCCGTGCGGGGAGCGTGGAGGATGGGCTGCCCTGTTGCCAGAACCTCGGGCAGCCGGGCCCCCGGGCGGATCTCCCGCAAGGGACGGCCCAGGATTTCGTCCACCGTCCGCTTCACGAAGTCCAGATAGGATTGGTTGGCGAATACGATCCTGGCTTCCGTGTCGATGATCAGGATACCCTCCCGCATGGACTGGAGGGCGGCGCTCAGATTTTCGTAATGAGTCATAGCGGCACCCGCTTTCTATCTGGTCAGAATCACCGGCCAGAGAATCATGCAACCAGTATATCCGTGATCCGACCGAATTGCAAGCGGCCGGCGGAGCTCCGGTCGTACTGGGGGGCGTCATACCAAGCAGCGAAATACCAAAATGAGGCCTACATGCAGAAAACTTTGATACTCTCAGCGTCTCTTTGTTTACACTGGGTTTACACTGGTGCAATTCGGAGAGGAGATTTTCGGCATAACCGCCGGAAATCTGCTTAATTGCCTTAGAGTTAATCTGCCATTTGACAGGCGAGGTTGTATGGAGTAGTATGAAGAAGAGAAAACAATAAAGGGGGATATCGTGTGTTAGGTGCGATCATTGGCGACATTGTCGGTTCTCGCTTTGAACGGCACAATGTCAAAGCAAAACAATTCGATTTTTTTGCTTCGAACTGCATGCCTACAGATGACAGCATTATGACATTGGCTATTGCCAAGGCGTTCCTATCCTGCAATCGTGATGATTCTGATTTGGCAGATCAGGCAATCGTGTGTATGCAGGAGTTGGGCCGCCGCTATCCCTACGCCGGGTACGGCGGCCGCTTCATTCAGTGGCTTGGATCGGCACATCCAGCGCCCTACGGAAGCTTTGGAAACGGCTCTGCCATGCGTGTCAGCCCATGTGCGTACGCCGCGGCGACCCTGGATGAAGCCCTCCGCTTTGCGGAGATCACGGCAGCTGTCACCCACAATCATCCGGAAGGAATCCGGGGCGCGAAAGCAGCCGCCGGAGCAATTTTTCTCGCTTTAAACGATGCGGACAAGGGAGAAATCAAAAAATTCATTGAGGAAAACTACTATTTATTGGATTTTACTCTGGATAAGATTCGCCCTGCCTACAGGTTTGATGTGTCCTGCCAGGGCTCAGTTCCTCAGGCAATCGAGGCATTTCTGGAATCGACAGGTTTTGAGGACGCGATACGCGGCGCGATATCGATCGGAGGGGACAGTGATACGATTGCCGCCATCACGGGCAGCATAGCGGAAGCCTATTACGGTATCCCTGTCGATATCAGAACGCAAGCGCTCCTGTATCTGGACGAGATCCAAACCGGCATCTTGAGCAGGTTTGAAGAGAAATACGGAATGATTCGGGATAGATCCCGCAAGTCAGGCGGTTGTTGAGAGCAAAATGGAGAAAGCAGGAGCTACACAAAGTCCCTTTTGAGAGAGCCACTTCTCATTGGTAACACAGGTGCAATTCAGCGCTGGGGCAGTGGAACCCGAGTCTGCGGCATAAGTAGGCTACTGACAATTCAGCAGATAACCGGCCAAGATGCGGATATCACAGACTCCTCTCCGGCGCGGCAGACATCATGGGAGAGCGCATATTGGAGCAGTCCTACAACCGTCATTTGACCGTACGAGCCCAGATATCTGAATTGAGGTAAAATCAATAAAACAGAGTATCTGTGAATTTGGAGCGTGTACTTGTTTTCCTTAGCCTTTTGTAGTACACTACAGTTGAGAAAAGCGTCGTGGGGGATTCATATGCTTAGTTTGTTCGTTCTGGATGCGGATTCTGGAGAAAAAGTATTGGTTTCCGTAAACCCAGCGACCGAACGTGACTTAGCAGCCACGCAGGACTGGCAGACAAATTGGACCACATCTTTCGCTGAGAATTTGCCAAATAAAGTCGCTCTTCATCATGCGAAAAACCGTGAACTTTTAGAACTTATGTCCTACGAATTGGACAGCCGTAGTCTGGCTGTAGAAGTAATCTATCTGGAGAGCGCTCGTCACAGCAACGTGAATCTGCTCCATGCCGAGGGAGGAAATAAGCGGTATATCGGCATTGTAAAAGCGCTGTTTGCATATGCGGTACAGATTTCCATGGACGCGGGATTTGACGGCGTGGTATTTTTCGGGCTAAAACCAGCGATTTGCTGGATTACTATCAGCGTGAACTCGGCGCACGGCAGGTAGGCGCCTATGATCCGTTCCGACTGGTGATCTGGGAGGATGCGGCAATGCGGTTAGCCGCGGAATACAAGGAGGGATGAAAATGTCTCAAACAAGCAGAGAAGAACTGTTGAGAATTGAGTCTATTGGCAGTGCGCAGGGCTGGGTTGCGCCTCTGGAACGGGAGGATAAGGCGTATTTCGCTTATCTGCGTACGGTCTTTAGACGGTATAACATTGAACCCTCCAAGGCGACCCGGCTGGAATACGATTTTGCGACCCACGTCGCGGAGAGTGAATTTTATCTCCAGCAGGCAAACGCCTGACCCACAACCTGACCCACGACAGGAAAAAACCGGGCGGAGACGGTGGAGCGGACAGGATAGTGAAATGACAAAATCCGGGCGCGAAAGGTCTGAATGGAGCGTAAAGGCCGCTGTTGCCTTCTCTATCGAATATTCACACGCATGAGGCCACTGGTTCGAGTCCAGTAGTCTCCACCATAGGAGCCCCGAAACCGCAATGGTTTCGGGGTTTTCTCTTGTTTTCGCAACTTTTCTTTTGTTAGTAATTTGCTAGTAACTGGGCCGACCCACAAGTTGACCCACACGGGAAATAAAAGAGTACCGGGCAGGAAAATCTGCCCGGTAGCAGTTCATGTAACCAATTTTACTTTACCAGTCGCAAATGGGGTGGATATCTGATTGGCTCCAGATACGTTCTAAGAAAACTTTCTGGCAAAACACATATAGCAGTTAATGCATCCATCGGAATCGTAATATCTTCTATAAAATCGCCAAAAGTTATAACATTACTTTCGATAAGCAATTTTATGGAATTACAAATGATTGATTCAACATAGTTTTGTCCCCCTCTCTTTTGCCGCAGACCTAAAGTTTTAGTATTTGATGATGTAATAGCCCACATACAGCCACCCCATCAGGCCATGAACGACTGCCCAGCCGATAGAGTGCCAGTTTGCATAACTGATAACCATTGCCAGTGCACTCCCAAAGGATATACCAGATTTCAGCGTTGTTTTTAGATTGCCTTCCCTCATAAGCCATCATTCCTCTCTATTTTCCGAGCTTACTGTCAGCGTCAAACTTCCTGCAAATTGTGTGCCATGCTAAGCCACAAATATCAAAGAAATGCCACCGTTCTAATTCATCTTACTGATTCCGCAGAGGACGCACTTCCTTCAAACTCTCTTGAGCTTCACATTCCAAAATATAGGGAGTAATTTCTTCGTAAGCCTTTTCTGGCGAACTTGCTTCCGAAGGAATGTATGTCCACTGCGTCAGAAAGCTGTGAGCATAGTTGCAGTGAATATTCCCGGTATAAATCTGTACCAGAGGATCGGTGATCCAGCTTCCGTCAGCAGATGCACAGTCACTCCGATAAGTAAAGTACCGCTGTCCATCCTTTACAAATATTATATTTACAGTCAGTTGATCTTCTGTGATGTCCAGACGTTCTTCTCTACCGGCCATTTCATTGTAATTGTTCTCGGCTTCCACTTTTTCAAAATAAAAGTATTTCCTCCAGGCAGCCAATATCTCCTGTTCCATATCACGGTACTGGTTCGGCACTAACAGATTCAGTGTCAAATCATCCAGTACAAGCTGTTTTTCCAATTCCAAACCATCTTCTGTTTCAATAGGATTCCACTTGAAATATTCCCGGCTCACCTGTATAGACATTCCAGCGGGAGCGATTTCGATTGGGACTTCTGGCGTATTCATGGTATATAGGGGCGTACCCTCATCATCCACCGTCTGATAATTGTATGCGTCCATGACAAACGCACCTGTTTTTTCCTCCAGCAGAGACAATAGTTTCTGGCTGCGTTGTGCGATTTCCAAATATTTTGCATCGCTTTCATCTTCTCCGCTGTTATAAACCACTGTGCGGTAAAGGTGTTCTTCCCACTTAGGCTCCGCCGGTTCATTTCCAGCACAGCCTGCAAGTACCAGCAGCACAGCCAATAACGCCGCCTGTTCTAATGTTTTCTTCATTCTACATTGCTCCTTGTAGTTGAATGGCTCAATTCCCGGAATCATCTGATGGAGCAGAATAGTGATTCTGTACTGCTGCCGGAAGCTCGTCATACTGTACCTCGCTCCAGTCCAGGACGCCCCGGACCGGCATGACGGTCAGACGGATAAAGGCCCCCTCCCGCAGTTCTCTGGATGTCCCGAAGGTGATCTCTTTTTCGCTCCCGTTTTCGTCATAGGACAGCAGCGTGTAGGAATAGGGCAGGTTGCCTTTGAAGTTAATGACGCCTCCGTTAGAATCCACCTGTTCCACCTTGGTGTTGTCGATCTGGGCGTAATACTCGGCGCTGCCGGAGCCGGAGAGGAACCATGCGCAAAAGCCGGCCAGACCAATGAGCAGGACGGCAACGACGCCTATTGTGATTTTCAATTTTTTCTTCATGTTGTTTGACACCCCTTACCAACCTTTTTTAGTGATGACCCGTTTGGGCTTTTTTGCTGTCTTTGGAGCCGCGCCTTTTTTCGCTGTCGCCACAAAAGCGGCGGCAATCAGCAGAGCGGCCAGCAAACTGAGCATACAAAGCAACGGATTCCAATGGACGGCCGCATCATAGCTGCGGTATCCGATCAGCCCCATGCTTGCGGTCACGGGATACAAATTCGCCAAGGTCATGCTCCCCGCCGCAAACATCCCGCCGTAGCCGTAGACAAAGGCTATCACCGCTCCAATCAAGTGCCCGTTTGGAATCCGGGCGGCGATGGCGATGATTGGCAGAACCGCGATATAGAGGAACAGACAGTTGA
>NZ_CAJULS010000071.1 GCF_910587525.1 uncultured Oscillibacter sp.
GACCTCATCGCCGAGATTGAGGGTGGCATCAAGAAGGAGGTCAGCGTGGGGTGCAGCGTGAGGCGCAGTGTGTGCTCCATCTGCGGCGCGGAGGAGGGCGGCTGCCAGCACGTGAAGGGACATGTCTATGACGGGAAGCTGTGCTTTACAGAGCTGCGGGAGCCTGCCGACGCCTACGAGTGGTCCTTCGTGGCGGTGCCCGCCCAGCGGAGCGCCGGAGTGCTGAAGCGGTTCGGTCAGGAGGACGGGCAGCTGACCCGGCTGCGTAAGGAGGCCGCGCTGGGGCGGCGATATCTGGCGGAGCTGCGGCGGGAGGTGGTACGCCTTGCCATGCTGGCGGACGACTGCCTGGACGGCGGCGTGTTCGCCAAGGCGGCGGAACGGATGGAGGAGCCGGAGCTGCTGGCACTGAAGGAAGCCTACGGTGCACAGGCGGCCAAACGCTTCCCGGCATCGCCCCAGCTGCGCCCCCGGCCCGCGGAGGAGGAGCGGGGCGACGCGGGGGCATTCCAGATTTGAGCCACGGGCCGGAGAGGGCGGAAAGAGGCCTCCGCCCTCCCGCCCCGAGCCATAAAAAACAGTAGGAGGACGGCAATGAGAGTTTCTTATGAGGGAATCGGCCAGTGGGCCGCCACCTTCGCCTGCAGCGGGGTGCGCGAGGGACAGGTGGTGAAAGTCAGCGAAGGCGGCACGGTGAGCGCCTGTGAGGAGGGCGGCAGCTTCTGCGGCGTGGCGCTGGCGGTGAGCCGGGGCGGCGATGCCTGTACCGTGGCCCTGGGGGGCATGGTGACCGCGGGGTACTCCGGCGGCACCGCGCCCGGCGTGGGCTGGGTCAATCTGGCGGCGGACGGCAGCGGCGGCGTAACCGCGGCGGACGGCGGGAGGAGCTATCTGGTGGTGGACGTGGACAGCAGCGTCAAGACGGTCACATTTGTACTGTAACAGGAGGAGGAAACAATGAGCTATCATTTTGAGAATCTGAAACTGGAGAAGGGCATGTACGGCCGGGGCGGCCGGACCTTTGCCCAGACGCTGGAGGAGCTGGACCCTAGCGAGCAGTACCGCGGCACGGCCCTGGAGGGGCTGGACGCCTTCCAGCGGCAGCTGAAGCGGTTTGACATCCATGTCAAGGGCGCGGGCAGCGATAGGGTGGAGAAGTTTTTCCACACCTCCGACTCCGCCGTGCTGTTCCCGGAGTTCGTCTCCCGGGTGGTGCGCCAGGGGCTGGAGGAGGAGAGCGTTCTGCCCGCCATTACCGCCACGGTGACCCGGTTTGACGGCATGGACTACCGCTCCATCGCCTCCGTGCCCACAGAGGCGCAAAAAAAGCTCCGCCGGGTGGAGGAGGGGGCAGAGATCCCCCAGACCACCATCCGAACCCAGGAGAACCTGGTACGGCTCCACAAGCGGGGCAGAATGCTGGTGGCCTCCTACGAGGCCATTCGGTTCCAGCGGCTGGACCTCTTTTCTGTGACGCTGCGGCAGATCGGCGCGTACATCGGGCGGATGCACCTGGAGGACGCCATCGGAGTGCTGCGCAACGGCGACGGCAACCAGAATCCGGCTCAGGTGTTCACCGCAGGTACGGCTCCCATTACCAAAGGCACCAAGACCATGTCCTATGGAGCGCTGCTGGACTTCTGGAGCCAATTCGACCCCTACACCATGAATACCATGCTGGTGAGCAGCGACATGATGCTGGCCATGCTGAAGCTGGCGGAGTTCCAGAATCCCCTGACGGGGCTGAACTTCCAGGGCACCGGCACGCTGACCTCTCCTCTGGGAGCAAAGCTCCTGCGGACCTCCGCCATGCCCGCCGGGACCATCATCGGCCTGGATAAGAACTATGCCCTGGAGCAGATCTGCGGCAGCGAGATCACCGTGGAGTATGACAAGCTCATTGACCGCCAGCTGGAGCGGGCGGCCATCACCTCCATCTCCGGCTTCGCCAAGCTCTTCACCGACGCGGCCAAGGTTTTGACGGTCACGGAATGAGCGGGGAGATTTTGACGCTGGCCCGGATTGTCTCCGGCGCCGGAGAGGCGGAGGCGGCCCTGCTGAGTCCGCTGTGCCAGGCGGCGCGGCAGCGCTGGGAGGTCCGGCTGAGGCCGGGCCTGACCCCGGAGGACTGCGGGGCGGCCTTCTCCTGCGCCGCCGCCTTCACGGCGGCGGCGGACTTGGCGGCGGGCCGAAGCGGCGGCTCTGTCAGCGCCTTTACGGCGGGGGACATCTCCGTCAAGGGACGGGGGGCGGCGGAGGCCGCCGCCCTGGCCCAGGGTCTCCGCCGGACGGCGGAGGAGCTGATGGCTCCCTATGCGGAGGCGGAGGACTTCTGTTTCAAAGGAGTGCGGGGATGACAGCGTGGACAGAGGAAATTTTATCCCGCCACGGCCAGACGGTGACCCTTGAGACAAAGGAGGGCCGCCGCACCGTGCAGGCGTTTTTGCAGCCGGTACGGGAGCGGCGGGAGGAGATCCCCGGTACGGTGACGGAGATCGGCTGGACGGACGGGCGGCTGTGGCTGTATCTGGGCCGGGAGGAGATCGGGCCCGGGGACGCGGTGGAGTGGAACGGCATGGCCCTCCAGGTGCGCAGCAGCCGGCCCTGCTATATCGGCGGGACACTGAGCCACTGGCGGGCGTCCCTGGAACGGAGATGGGAGGCAGCGGAATGAAAGAGCTGGCACAGGTGCGGGATGCTGTGATCTCCGCCCTGCGGGGCGCGGGGCTGACGGCCCTGGCCGCATTTCCGGCGGAGCACGCCAGGGCTTACAGTGGAGCTGTGGCTGCGGTGGCGGTAGGAGCCGCCCGGGGAAAGGCTGTGGGGCTTTGCAACTATTTAGGGGAGGTAGATGACAAAACGCACGGCACCGTCCGGGAGGTGTACGGAAAGCAGCTGGAGGGGATTATCACAGTGGACATCCGGGGCCGCCGGGCCGCGGAATGCGAGACAGGCTGTGAGCGGGCCGCTGAGGCGCTGCTGGGCGGCCTGCCCGCCGGTATCCGGCCCGGAGAGCTGCGCTGGGAGGCCCTGACGTGGGAGCGGGAGACGGGAATGTTCCTGCGGCGGGGAGAACTGCAATGCCGGACCTTTTTTGTGGCGGAGAGCCGGGAGGACGGAGCGGCGTTTTTGAATTTTATTTTGAAAGGGGTAATCACCAATTGAACGGAATCTCACATGAGCGGCCAGGTGTCTACTCGGTCTATGACACATCGGCGGTGGTGTCTGCCGGACAGGCCCCCAAGGCAGTGGGCGTGGCCGCAAGGGCCGCCAAGGGCACGGTGGGCACGGCGGTGACAGTGACCGGCTACGCCGCCGGGGCGGAGGCCTTCGGCGAGGACACCGCTCCGGGAATGGGCACGCTGCTGCGGCTGCTGTTCCTCAACGGCGCGTCCAGCGTGACGGCGGTGCGGGTGGCGGACACCGGGACACTGGAGGACTATCAGTCGGCTTTTGAGGCATTGAACAAACAGGATGTGCAGGTGGTGGTATGCGACAGCGCCGACCAGACGGTACATCAGGCGCTGCGCGGCGCGGTGGAGACGGCCTCCGCCGCCCGGCAGGAGCGCATCGCCGTGGTGGGCGGCAGCGGAGAGGATGTGTCTGCCCTGGTGAAACACGCGGCGGCGCTGAACAGCGAGCGCGTGGCGCTGGTGGGGCCCGACGCCCTGGACAGCCAGGGGGAGACCATCCCCTCCGTGTTTGCCGCGGCGGCTGTGGCAGGAGCCGTGGCCTCCGGCCGGGACCCGGCGGCTCCCCTCAACGGCGCGGCCCTGCGGGGACTGGGCGGCCTTGCCGCCGATTACAGCGACAGCGAGATCGATCTGCTGGTACGGGGCGGCGTGACGCCCCTGGAGAACGCGGCGGGCGTCATCTCCCCGGTGCGGGGCATCACCACCCGGACCACCACCGGCGGCGCGCCGGACGCCACCTGGAGGGAGCTGACCACCGTCCTCATCGCGGACGACGTGATTCCCGCCATCCGCAGCGCCCTGCGGAGCAAGTTCTCCCGGGCCAAGAACACGCAGCGCAGCCGGGGGGCCATCCGCTCTCAGGTGATCGTGGAGCTGGAGAAGAAGGCGGCAGCGGAGATCATCGACGGCTACGGGGACGTGGCGGTTTCGGCCTCCCCCGACGACCCTGCGGTGTGCCTGGTGGAGTTCAGCTTTGCCGTGGCCCACGGCCTGAACCAAATCTATCTGACAGTACACATCACGGTGTAAGGAGGGCGGAATATGGAGATGAAGGGATTTCCCACCAGCGCGGACATCTATCTGGAGTTGGACGGAAGGAAGATCGCGGTGGTGCAGGGGTATACCGCCAAGGCGTCCAAGTCCTCCCGGTTTGTGGAGGCATTCGGCGAGAGCGAGCCGGTGGCTACCATTGACGGCCAGCGGAAATACACCCTGGAGCTGACACGGCTGTACGCCACGGACGATGCCGTGTCCGACGGCATCAATTTCTATGACCTGGAGGACTTCTCCCTGGTGATCTGCAAGCCGGACCGGAAAATCATTTACAGCGGCTGCCAGTGGAACGCCATCCAGGAGGAGGGCCAGCTGAACGCCATGGTGGCGGAGAAAGTGACGCTGGTAGCCTCCAAGCGGATCGAGACCTCGGCGTGAGGGACATCGATGAGCTGCGGCCGCTGACGGCGGGCCGCCTGCTGGCGCTGTGGCGGGAGACCCGGGAGGCGGCGGAGGATCCGCTGGAGCGGACCGTCCTCTGCAATGCCAGAATCGCTGCGGCCTGCTGCTTTTACCGGGGAGAGCCGGTATTTGAGGATGAACAGGCGGTGCTGGCGGACCTGACGGGCCATCAGATCGAGACGCTGCTGCGGCGTCTGGCAGAGGCAGAGCCCGCAAAAGAGGAAACCGGAAATCCCGCCTTTAACCAGAGGCGCTTTGAAACGCTGCGGGAGGGCTGAGGTATGGATTACATCCAGGAGGAGTTCCGGCGCCAGCGGGAGGCACTGGCCGGCCTGCTGCTGGGGAGAGGACCGGTTGGCGGCGAGGGCGGCGGCGCAGAGCCGCCGGCAAAGGGCGTGAACGTGCCGGCGGGCTTACCGGCGGGCGCACGGGCGGGCGCTGTCCCGGAGCGGGTGCAGGCGCTTTCTCTGGCGGAGAACGCGTATGAAGGGAATCCTGCGTGGAGCGGGGGCCTGGCGGCCCCAGGTCTCCCCCGCTCCGGTTCCCGGGCGGAGGACGCCGGGGAGGCGGCGGAGTTTCTATGGGGAGAGGCCTTGGCCGCCTTTGCGGAGAACGGACGGCAGGAGGAGATATCTGTACCCGCAGAAGGCGCTTCCCCGCCCGGCTCGGCTGGCGCCGTGCGGAGGGCGGACACTGGCGGCCCGGCGGCGGGGCGGTCTCCGGCAGGCATTGCCCGGGAGCGGACGGTGACGGAGTTTGTTCAGGTGGAGAGCGGTGGCGCTGCCGCCGGAGCGGAGGCACTGTCCCGGGCTTTTCAGCGGGACGCCCGCCGGTACGACGGCGGCTTTTCCCTGTATTAGGGGAAACATTTTGAAGAGAGGAGCGTGGTCATGCGGCTGACATCCATGCGGTACAAGGACTATACCTGGCCCCACAATCCGGAGATCTACACGGTGGAAAACCGCCGCCGTGTGGCGGTCCATAAAATTCCCTTCGGCTCCTGCGTCTTTCAGGAGCTGGGGGGCACCTACCGCATTCTGCGGGGGGAGGGAGAGTTCTCCGGAGCGGACGCCTACGACCAGTTCCGGCAACTGGAAGGCGTGTTTCAGGAGGGCGGACCGGGGCAGCTGGTTCACCCGGTGTGGACGGTCCAGCGGGCCTACTTTGTCTCCCTGAAGGCCACAGAAAAGCCTTTGCCGGATTACGTGCGGTACAGCTTCGAGTTCTGGGAGGACTGCGGCGGCTACGGCGGCGGCCTGACGGAGAGCGACAACGGCGGTGCGCTGCTTCACCCGGGGAACCAGACCGGGGGCGGCGCCAGCGGGAACCGGACCGTCCACATTATAAAAAAGGGGGATACCCTCTGGGGTATCGCCCGCCAGTACGGCGCGGCGCTGACAGATTTAATCGCGGCCAACCCCCAGATCAAAAACCCCAACCTGATCTATCCGGGAAATGAGGTGTATCTGCCGTGACAGGACGGGTATTCACCTGCGACCACCGGGTCTATGACCTGCCGGAGCCGCTCTCCTGGGAGGTGGTCCACACGGGGACGGTCCCCTGTGACAGCTACTCCGTGACATTTTTATACGACAGGAGCATGGCGGAGGTCCTGCGCCTGGCGGCGGGCTTTGCCGCCATTTACCGGGGTGAGACAATGCTGCGGGCCATTGTGGACGAGTACGCCGTGGAGCTGGGGAGCATCGGGCTGACGGCGACCATCACCGGGCGGGGCTACGCTGCCCGGCTGCTGGACAATGAATCCCGGCCCCTGACCTACCAGGACGCCACGCTGGCGGAGATTGTGCGGCGCCATGTGACGCCTTACGGCATTGCCGCCGGGGAGGTGGCGGACGTGCGGGCAAGCTCCGTCTACACCGTGCCGGCGGGGGTCAGCCAGTGGAAGGCCCTGGAGGGCTTCTGCCGGACCTACGGCGGGTTCTCCCCCCGGTTCTCCCGGGACGGAAAGCTGCTGGCCGCGCCGGAGAAGGGCGGCGGGAAGCGCTTTTCCATTGGCGAGGGGGACCCGGTGCTCTCCTGTACACTGCGGGAGGACCACTACGGCGTGCTGACGGAGGCACTGGTCATTGACAAGACCAGAAACGCCTCTTACAGCGTGAAAAACGAGGATATGATTCAACGGGGCGGACAGTGCCGCCGGGTGGTCTACACGCCGGGCCAGAGCACTTGGGACGCTATGCGCTACACAGGGGAATACCAGATCCGCCGGTCAAAGGAGGACGAAAAAACGGTGACGCTCTCTCTGCCCGGAAGCTTTTTGGCCTTCCCGGGGGACCAGGCAACGCTGCGGCTGGACCGGATGGGGCTCTCCGGCTCCTTCCGGGTGACAGAGGCGGCAAACGTCTTCTCGGCAGAGAAGGGGGCCTCCGTGACGCTGACATTGAAGGGAGGATGAGAGAGTATGTGGCTTTCCAGTAAAATGCGGCCTGCTCCGGCCGCGGCGGACGCCGACCTAGGCGTTACCACTATTGCCGGGGGCAGCGTGGGTGTGATGACCCGGGGCGAGGTGCGGACGGTACCTATTTATGGCCCCGGCGGCTATGTGTGGATGCCGGAGAGCGGCGCGGCCGTGCTGGTGGTCAAGGGCGGTCCCGGCGGTGAGGAGCAGTGTGTTTCAGGCATGAAGCAGTGCGCACCGCCGAAGGGGATGCAGCCGGGAGAGGTGCTGGTGTACGGCCCCGGCGGGAACTCGGTGTACCTGAAAAGTGACGGTACGCTGGAGCTGCGGGGGAAGGTATGTGTAGAGGGCTCACTGTGGATCAACGGCGCGGCCTGTTCCCCCTGCCTGTGCGGAGAGGAGCTCTTGTGATATGGAGTTAAAGCTGCGAAACGGCGACTATGTGCCTGACGGCGTGGGCGGACTGAAACGGGTGGAGGGAAGGGAGGCACTGCTGCAGCGGGTGCTGTTCAAGCTGACGGCCCGGCGGGGCGCCTTTCCCTTTTTGCCGGAACTGGGAAGCCGCCTGTGGCAGCTGGGAAAAGCGCCCCCCGCCCAGCAGCAGGCCGCGGCGGTCCAGTATGCGGCGGAGGCCCTGGAGGGTGAGGCGCTGACGGTGGAGTCGGCAGAGCTGGAGCCCAGGGGACAGGGTGTCGTGGCGCTGAAGGTGAACTGCGTCTGGCAGGGGAAACCCCTGCCGGTGACGGTGGAGATTGTATAGAGAGGAGAGGACGGGTGAAAAGTGTTGATGAAATCTATCAGGAGCTGCTGGACGCCTTTGCCCAGCGGGCCGGGTTTGTGCCGGAGAACACCTGCGACCTGGCGGTACGGCTGTATGCTGCGGCGGCGCAGATTCAGGCACTGAACATTCAGGCGGAGTGGGTTCTGGACCAGAGCTTTCCCCAGACGGCCCGGGGCATGTATCTGGACCGGCACGCGGCCATGCGGGGGCTGAGCCGTCTGCCTGCGTCCAAGGCCGCCGGTACGCTGCGGTTTTCCGTGGACTCGCCCCCGGCGCTCTCGGTGGGCATCCCGGCGGGGACAGTGTGTATGACGGCAGACGAGCGGCGCTTCCAGACCACAGGCGGTGTGACGCTGGAGGTGGGCAAGACCTATGTGGATGCCCCGGCGGAGGCGCTGGAGGCGGGCAGCGGAGGCAATGCCGTAGCGGGGGCGGTGCGGTTTCTCACCGCCTGCCCTGTAGCGGTGACGGCCTGCGTCAATCCCGCAGCCTTCTCCGGCGGCAGCGACGCCGAGGACGACGAGACGCTTCGGGAACGCATTCTGGAGAGCTACCGGCGGCTGCCCAACGGGGCCAACGCCGCCTGGTACGAGCAGACCGCCATGAGCCACGACGGTGTGGCGGCGGCCCGGGCGGTGGGCCGGGCCCGGGGCATCGGGACCGTAGACGTTTACATCGCCGGAGAGAGCGGCCTGCCCGGGGCGGCCCTGCTGGAGGAAGTTCGGGAGGATCTCCGGGAGCGGCGTGAGATTGCCGTGGACGTGGAAGTGAAGGCCCCCGCGACGGTCCCGGTAAACGTGAGCGCCGCCATTGCCGTCCGAGAGGGTGCGGACTTCGGCGAGGTCAAGGCCCAGGCAGAGTTGGCCGTCTCCAACCTCTTCACCGGACGGATGCTGGGCCGGCCGGTGCTTCTGGCAGAGCTGGGGAACCGCCTCTACGGCCTGGAGGGCGTGGAGAACTACCGTTTCTCCGCGCCAGCAGAGGATCTGGCGGCGGACGGCACGGTGCTGCCGGTGCTGGGAACGCTGACAGTGACAGAACTGGAGGCGTGAGATATGTACGAGGCGTATTTGCGGCAGCTGCTCGCGCCTCTGGGCGTCTATGACCTGGGCAGCGGCTCCATAAACGGTGCGGAGCTGTACGCTATAGGACTGGCCCTGGATCAGACTGGCTGGAGGCTGGAGGCCGTGGAGCGGGAGTCCATCACAGCCACGGCGGAGGATGAGGGCCTGAGCCGCCGGGAGGCGCTCTTCGCCCGGCGTCCCGCCGCCGTCACGCTGGAGGAGCGGCGGGACGCCATCGCGGCCCTGCTTCAGATCGACGGGGACAGTTTGACCCCCTCCGCTATTGACCGGGCGATTCAGGGCTGCGGCATCCGGGCCAAGGCCTTGGAGATGGACACAGGGCACCTGCGGGTCATCTTTCCGGGAGTGGGCGGCGTTCCGGCGGAGTTTGAACAGATCAAAAAAATCATTTTGGACATCCTGCCCTGCCACCTGGAGGTTGAGTTTTACTTCCGCTACCTGACCTGGGAGGAGTGTGAGCGGGCCGGATACATCTGGGCGGAGGTTGAGGAGCACACCTGGGAGAGCTTTCAGCTGGCGGTGCCGCCGGAAGAGTAAACGCGGCGATGCTCTCCGGGATGCAGGCAGCGCAGAAAACCGCGGGATGAAACAGCCGGAGCAGTTTCCCCTGCTCCGGCTGTTTACAATTTTTACAGTGTCGAAAATCCGCATAATCGGCAGTCAGATGCACAACCTGAGACAGAATTCCAAATCCACAGGAGGTTCTTATGCGAGAACGACCAAACCACTATTGGGCCGCGCTGCTGGCGCCCCTGGCGCTGTTCGCCCTGGCAGCGGCGCTCTTGTACCGCCCCTCCGATGTCTCTGTGCCGGCTTCCTCCCCGGCTGCTGTGCCGGTGTCCACGGACAACTGGGGCCTGTCCTTTCAGACCGAGGGCGCCTCACCGGTGGGAAACGCCCCGGTGGAGCAGCTGGCTCAGTATGACGCCTATTTTCTGGGGGACACCTCTCAAAAAGTGATTTACCTGACCTTTGACTGCGGCTATGAGAACGGATATACGGAGCAGATCCTGGACGCTCTGAAAAAACACCAGGCCCCCGCCGCCTTCTTTGTGGTGGGAAATATGATTGAGACCGCGCCGGATATCATCCGCCGTATGGCGGAGGAGGGTCATATCGTGGGAAACCACACCCTCCACCACCCGGATATGTCCAAGATCTCCGACCAGGCGGCATTCAAGAAAGAATTGGACGATCTGGCGGCGCTGTATCAGGAGACTACGGGCCGGGATCTGCCCAACTACTACCGGCCGCCTCAGGGAAAGTACAGCGAGGAAAACCTGAAGCAGGCCCAGGCCCTGGGTTATAAGACAGTATTCTGGAGCCTGGCTTACGTGGATTGGTACGTGGACAATCAGCCCACGGCGGAACAGGCCTACGCCAAGCTGCTGCCCCGCATTCACGATGGGGCCATTGTTCTGCTCCATTCCACCTCCAAGACCAACGCCGACATTCTGGACGATCTGCTCACAAAATGGGAGGATATGGGCTATACCTTCGCCTCTTTGGACCAGCTGCCGGCCTGCGGCGGATCATAACCCAACGCAGCTGAAGAGAAGATATGCCCCTTTTTAACCGCGCCAACTATAAAGAATAGTCCGAAAAGGCTGCTTCAGTCTGTCAAAAAGCCTCGCCAATGGCGCGGGGAACTCTTCTTGGGTTCCCCGCACACACCCCTCCTTTCCGTTGCACACATTTCCTGCGTTTTTGACAGTCTGCAAAAAAGCCTCGCCAATGGCGAGGCTTTTCGCAATTCTTTAGTCTGCACCCATCTCGTCGAAAATCCGCTCAATCCCGCCGTCCGGCTTCGGCGTGGCCAGCGAGACCGCTACGATGACCACACAGGCCACCAGGAACGCGGGCAGCAGCTCGTAGATGTTCCAGATGCCTCCCAGGGGCTTCACCAGGAACTTCCAGATAAAGATCATGGCGCCGCCGGCCACAAGGCCCGCCATAATGCCCTGGCGGTTGCTCCGCTTCCAGAACAGCGCGCACAAAATGGCGGGGCCGAAAGTGGCGCCGAAGCCCGCCCAGGCGAAGGAGACAATCTGGAACACATTGCTGTCGGGATCAGAGGCCAGGAACAGAGCGACGACAGCGATGGCCACCACAGTGAGCCGGGCGATGAGCATGGTCTGCTTCTCCGTCAGCTTCACGCCGAACACGTCCTGCACCAGATTCTCCGAGAGGGCGGAGGCGGCGGCCAGCAGCTGGCTGTCGGCCGTGGACATGGTGGCCGCCAGAATACCGGCCAGGATGCACCCGGCCACAATGGCGGGGAAAATGCCGTAAGTGGACAGCAGATCGGAGAGTCTCACAATGATGGTTTCGGTGGCGCTGCCCTCCAGGAAGGGAACCCGGCCCGCGGCGGAGACAGCGTGGCCCACGATGCCGATGAACACCGCCACGCCCATGGAGATCACCACCCACACGGAGGCGATCCGGCGGGAGAGCTTCAGCTCGTTCTCATCCCGGATGGCCATGAACCGCACCAGGATGTGGGGCATCCCAAAGTATCCCAGGCCCCATGCCATCATGGAGATGATGCGGATGAAGCCGTAGGGCTCGGCGCTGTTGGAGGCCACATTGTAAGTCTCTGTGAAGCTGAGGAACCCGGGCAGAGACCGGGCGTGGTCCAGCACGGCGTCCATGCCTCCGGCCTGGACAATGCCGAACACCACGATGACAGCCAGCGCCGCGGTCATGATGATGGACTGGATCAAATCCATGGTGGCCACAGCGCTGAAACCGCCGATGGAGGTATAGCTGATAATCACGATGGCGCCGATAATCACCGCTGCCATGTAATCCCAGCCAAAGAGGCTGTTGAACAGCTTCCCGATGGCCGCAAGACCCGAGGCAACATAAGGCACAAAGAAAATCAGAATAATCAGGGCGGAGATGCACATAATCACCGGCCTCTTCTCGCCGTACCGCTTGGAGATGAAGCTGGGGATGGTGATGGCGTCCAGCTT
>NZ_CAJULS010000072.1 GCF_910587525.1 uncultured Oscillibacter sp.
AGATGGAGGTCTCCGCCGAGGTGGGCATCTCCCAGGCCCAGGTCTCCCGGCTGGAAAAGGGCGCTATCAACACCATCAAAAAAAATATCTAGATGGTGTCTACCGGAAATTTCTGGATACCCAATCTACTTCCAAATTTGTAGGAATTTAAGAAATTTTGCGCATTTTCCCAGACAGAGCGTGTTCGAAGACTTGTTAATCATAAGTCGATTTGCACAAATCAGTTCTATGATATTTGAGAAAATAGAAAAAACCATATTTATTCCTGATACCATATATTTCCTGTAAACACTATCTAGAGCAGTTCCCAGAAATAATGAGAAAAAGGAAGCAAAGACGTGGAATGCAGAGCAAAGCGGAGGACGCAGGCAGGCTGACGCCCGTCAAGGACGGCAACGCAGCTATCGCTTCCCGGGCCGCTGAACTTTTCTCAGTATTTTGGGGAATTGCTCTAGGTGCTGTTCATACTTATAGGAGTTTGTGACAGAATAGAAGAATGAAGATAGAAGAAAAGCAATATGAGCAAATCAAAGACTGCTTTCCCACGCAGCGGAAACCAGCAAAAATCAGTAACCTGAACGTGTTGAATGCGGTGCTGCACCTCGTAGAGAATGGGTGCAAACGGAGGAGCCTGCCCGAAGAATACAGGAATTGGCACGTGATCTATGTCCGGGTGAAGCGCTGGACAAAAAATGGTGTGCTGCAAGCAGCCTTTCTGCGTTTGCAGCAGCTCGGTATCTTCAAAATCCAAGTAAACGTAGTGTGTCTGGATTCTACCTGTATCAAAGTTCATCCAGATGGAATGGACGCTTTGAAAAAAGCGGACCACAGTCCGTTGGAAGAATGTGAGGCGGATGGAACACCAAGCTTCATATGGTCGCCGCATCTGGTCGGGATGGGGTAACATTGGCGTTATCTGCGGGGAACTGCGGTGATGCCCCGGAAGGCCGCGCCCTTTTGCGGCAGCTTGGTCCGGCTGGCCGCCCGGTTTATCTGCTGATGGATCGGGCCTATGAAGGCGGTGAGACGAGAGCTTTGGCCATCGAACTTGGTTGCACACCTGTGGTTCCGCCAAAAAGCAATCGTAAAAATCCCTGGGATTACGATAAGCAGCTGTACAAACAGCGCAATCAGGTTGAGAGGCTTTTTCGCCGCCTCAAGAGATTTCGCCGCATTTTCACTCGCTATGATAAACTGGATATCATCTTTTTGGCGTTTGTTTATTTTGCTCTTATTGTGGACGCTCTTATGTGAACACCACCTAGTATTATGCACGCAGCAAAATCAGACTGGCCTAAAAAATCAATAATGAGCTTGCAATAATTATAAATGAACCACTGCATGTTTTTGTATACTTATTACTTTACGAATTGAAGGTCCTTTCAAAGGGAGCACTCTCTTTGCAGATTTTATGTAAGGGCGAGGCTCTGTCCCGGCCCGTCCGCCGGAAACCTGGCGCTTTCGGGAAAACAGGCGGGGACAGAGCCCCGCCCGTGTAAAGCCGCAGCCGCAAAACTAAAATCACAGATGATAAAATGCGCGGTTGGCCATTTCCTTTTCAAAATCCCCTCTTGACAAGAACGAATGTTCGATATATTATAGAAATAGAACAAATATTCTATTCTCTGCAGATCATTCAATCGCGGTATTAAGGGAGGTCTCTATATGACTGGCTGGACTCTTTTCTTCATCGTCATCGGCGTGTCGGTCCTCACTGCCCAGCTCTTTCGGGTGATCGACGCCATCGAACATCCCCGGCGGGTCCGGTGATCCACTCCCATGGACGTTCTTGAAAAGCTGACGATCCTTACCGACGCCGCCAAATATGACGCCGCCTGCACCTCCAGCGGCGGCAGCCGCACATCAAAAAAGGGATACATCGGCAATACCTCCACCTCTCTGGCCGGCTGCTGCCACACCTTCTCCGCTGATGGGCGGTGTGTCACACTGCTGAAAGTGCTGATGACAAACCGCTGCGTGTACGACTGCAAGTACTGCGTCAACCGCCGCAGCAACGAAACAAAGCGGACCGCCTTCACCCCGGAGGAACTGGCGGACCTGACCATCAGCTTCTACCGGCGGAACTATATCGAGGGTCTGTTCCTCTCCTCGGGTGTGCTGCGCAGTCCGGACTACACCACAGAGCTGATGATTCAATCCCTGCGGCTGCTGCGGGAGACTTACCGCTTCAACGGCTATATCCACGCCAAGGCCATTCCCGGCGCCGCACCGGAACTGGTGGAACAGCTGGGATTCCTGGCGGACCGCCTCAGCGTCAACATTGAGCTTCCCTCCGAGGCAGGACTAAAGGCCCTGGCGCCGGACAAGACCAAAGGCGCAATTCTTGCCCCCATGCGCCAGATTCAGGTCCGAAACCGGCAGAGCAAAGAGGAACTGGTGAAATACCGCCACGCCCCTAAATTTGCCCCTGCCGGTCAAAGTACACAGCTCATTGTAGGCGCCACAGCGGACAACGATCTCCACATTCTGCGTCTCACCCAGGGCCTCTATGACCGTTACCGTCTAAAACGAGTGTTCTACTCCGCATATGTGCCGGTGGTGGAGCACGCCCTGCTGCCCGCCAAAGACGTAAAGCCCCCGCTCCTGCGGGAGCACAGGCTGTACCAGGCGGACTGGCTGCTACGGTTCTACGGCTTCCGGGCCGAGGAACTGCTGGATGAGGGAAACCCGGACTTCGATCCGAGGGTGGACCCCAAGTGCAGCTGGGCCCTGGCCCATCTGAATTTTTTTCCTGTGGAGGTCAACACCGCAGACTATGAATCTCTGCTGCGAATTCCAGGCGTGGGAATCGTCTCCGCCAGACGCATCCTCTCCGCCCGCCGGACGGGTCCTCTCCACATGGAAAACCTGCCCAAGCTGGGCGTTGTGATGAAGCGGGCCCAGTATTTTCTCACTGCCTCCGGCAAAACAGCCGAGGGTCTCCGCTTCACGCCGGACAGCCTCCTGCGCGGGCTGATCGCCGCGGAGCACCCTCTGCTGCCCCAGCCGCCCATGGAGCAGTTGTCCCTTTTCACCGCCATATGACCGGGAGACCTCTATGACGGAAATAGTCTATTGCTATGACGGCAGCTTTGAGGGCTTTCTCAGCTGCATCTTCGACAGTTACGCCAACAAAGAAGTCCCCACCGCCATCTGCTGCGATGAGGACCTTGTTCCAATGCTGTTCGCCAGCCGCTCCATCCCGACGGACCGGGAACATGCGGGCCGGGTGTACCGGAAGGTGGTTAAATGCTCCCCCCCGGCGGCAGAGCTGCTGCGCAAGGGGTTTCTCACCTGCCTGCCGGAAAAAGAGCTTCACCTCTACCGCCTTGTTCAAAAGGTTCTGCGGGAGGGGGGCAGTTTCCTGGCAAACCGCTCCGACCCGGTCCTCTACCCCGTGACCAAAGCCGTCCGGCACCTGGAGGGTGAGGCCCATCTTCTCAAGGGATTCACCCGCTTTTCTGATCTGGGGGGTGTACTAGGCGGCGAGATCGAGCCGAAAAACCGAGTGCTGCCCATCCTGCGGGGCCACTTCTGCGCCCGGTATCTCAACGAGAAGTTTTTTCTCTATGACCGCACCCATCATGAGGCCCTCTTCTACGCCGCCGGAAAGGCGGTTATCCGCCCTCTGGCAGATTTTCAGATGGCCCCGCCGGACGAGGCCGAGGCGGCTTACCGACTTTTGTGGAAGCGGTTTTACGACACCATCGCCATCAAAGAGCGCTATAACCCCAAATGCCGGATGACAAATATGCCCAAGCGATACTGGAACACCATGACAGAGTTTCAGGACGAGTCGTATTTCAGGGCCCAAAGCTCTCACGAAGCCGTTTCAGCCCCCGGCGCTCCAGCCTGGATACCTGCACCTGAGATACCCCCAGCACCCGGGCTGTCCGCTCCTGAGTCAATCCCTTGAAGTAGCGGAGCAGGATGGTCATCCGCTCCTTCTCCGGCAGTTGGTCGATGGCCTCCCGCAGGGCGATCCGCTCCACCAGGGCCTCCTCCGGCGCCTCTGTGCCCAGCACCCCCTCCAGGGTCAGCCCGTCAATGGTCTCCTGCTGGAGGGACTCCGGCGTGTCGGTGGCCAGGTCGATCTGGGCAATCTCCTCCGCCGTCAGGCCGGAGGCCTCCGACAGCTCCGAGAGGAGCGGCTCCCTTCCCAGCTCATGGCGCAGGCGTTCCCGCAGTCCGTAGAGCATCTGGGACTGCTCCCGCAGGTTCCGCCCCACCTTCACTGCGCCGTCGTCCCGCAGAAACCGCCGGATCTCCCCGGCGATCTTGGGCACGGCGTAGGTGGAAAAACAGGTGCCATAATCGAAGTCAAAGCCCTGGATGGCCTTTAAAAAACCAAGACATCCCAGCTGATACAGGTCGTCCGGGTCCACACCCCGGCCGTAGTACCGCCGCACCACACTCCAGATCAGGCCGTTGTTCTCGATGACCGCCTGCTCGCAGGCGTCCCGGTCTCCCTCCTGCGCCGCCCGCAAAAGCTCCAGCGCGGCGCTCATTTCGCCGCTTTCAGCCGGGGTGCCAGCCGCTTTTTCATCACTACGGCCGTGCCCTTTCCCGGCACGGAGCGCACAGAGAGCCTGTCCATAAAGCTCTCCATAATTGTGAAGCCCATACCGCTGCGTTCTGCTCCCCCGGTGGTATACATGGGCTGCCGGGCCCGATCCACATCCGGGATGCCCCGCCCATAGTCCCGCACCGTGATCTCCAGTGTGTTCTCCGGGCAGACGCGCACTTTCACCACCACCTTGCCGATAGAATCCGGATAGCCGTGGACGATGGCGTTGGTCACCGCCTCGCTGACGGCGGTCTTGATGTCCTCCAGTTCATTGAGGGTGGGGTCCATCTGCGCCGCAAAGCTGGCTGCGGCGGCCCGGGCGAAGGCTTCGTTGCTGCTACGGCTGGGGAATTCCAGCGTCACTTCATTGAATGCTTTTGTCTTCATTATGTAAACCTCCCTCTATCGAATCGTCACCAGCCGGCCCACGCCAGCGGCGTCCAAAACCCGCCGGGCCTGGGGCGGCACATTGCAGACTAGAACACTGCCGTCCAACAGCTGCATTCTCTGCTGCGCACGCAGGATCAGCGCGATGCCAGAGCTGTCCATAAACGTCACGCCGGTCATATCCAGTACCAGTCTGGCGGGCAACGCCGCATCCACCGCCAGCTCCAGCTCCCGCAGAGCATCCCGTGCGCCGTGGTGGTCCACCTCTCCGGACAGCTCCAGCAGCAGCTGTCTGTCCGCGCTCTGTACATTGATCTCCATATTTTTCGCCCCTTTTCCGATTCTGCGCAAAAAATCACCGCAAGGCTCTGCGCCTTACGGTGATGATAACATGTCTATTCTTTGATTTCTGTCGAAACCCTTGGAATTCCTCTGAAAATTTCCTTTCTTTTTCACTTTTCAGATTTTCCAGGCGCTTTTCGCAGCCGCAGGTCGATTCCCCGCCGGACCGCCGCCTCTCTGCACAGCGCCGCAGCCCGGCCGGCCCGCTCCCGGAGCGGCAGTCCGGCCGTCTTATCCGAAAGCCGCTCCAAAATCTCCCGCAGGTCCTCCAGCTCCAGCAGATTTGCCGCCAAGGCAAACAGGGTCTTCCGCCTGCCGTCGTTATAGTTTTCCAGCAGGAAATGCAGAATTCCGCACTTTTCCCTCTGCTCCGCATGATAGGCCTCCATACCGGTCCGCCGGGCCTTTTCCAGATCCCGCAGGCGGTTTTGATGGGTGATGAAGCTGCCGTACTCATCCTCTTTATAGCGGGCACATGGAAACTCCCCACACTGCCAACAATACGCGATTCCGCCATGGTCCAGACCGCACCGGGCGATAGCGCAGCTCTGGTTTCCCTTTCCCCCGCCGCAGCCGGGGCAGTAACCGCCCAGGCGCATGGTGCAGAGGCCGCAGTTCAGCCCACAGAGGGAAAACAGCTGGTCCGCTCTTATAAAATCCTTCATATGTACTCCAATTCCTCTGATTTTTCGGGAGGAAATTCACGAAAGAGGTCCCTTTTCCGCTTCTGAACGGCTGCACCGGACAGGCGACCGCAGAACAGTCTGCCTCCGCTGAATGAATCCTTTCGCACAGGGCCCCGCCGGAATCCGGCGGGGCCCTTGGTATTTTTATGCCCGCATGGCCTTAGCGGACTCCTCCAGCTTGGCGATAAGCTCCTGGAATTTAGCAGCTTTTTCCCGCTCCACGTTCACCACTGCCTCCGGGGCCCGGGAGACAAACTTCTCGTTGGACAGCTTCTGCTCCACAATCCGCAGGCCGTTTTTGGCCTTTTCAATCTCCTTTTCGATCCGCGCAAGCTCCTCGGCCACATCCACCAGCTCGCTGAGAGGCAGGTACACCGTGGCGTTGTGAGTCACCACCGTCACCTGTCCGGCGGTGTCGGCGGGGGCCGCGTCGGCAAAGGTCACCCGGGAGGCATAGGCCAGCCGCTGAATGAAGTGCAGTCCCTGGGCATAGATGTCCGGCGTAGCAGTGACCAGCAGGGCCTCCGCTTTTTTGCTGGGGGGCACGTTCATCTCCGCCCGGCGGGCCCGGATGGCCTTGATGGTATCCATCACGGCCTCCATGGCGGCCTCCTCCGCCGGGAAGCTCAGCTCCTCCCGGTACTCCGGCCACCGGGAGGTCATGAGGAACTCGCCCTCATGGGGCAGGGCCTGGAAAATCTCCTCTGTGATGAAAGGCATGAAGGGGTGCAGCAGCTTCAAAAGCTCCACCAGAACATAGCACAGGACGTTCTGGGCCGTCAGGCTGGCATCCCGGTCCTCACCGTTCAGCCGGGTCTTGGTGAGCTCGATATACCAGTCGCAGTAAGTGTCCCACAGGAAATCGTAAACCTTAGCGGAGGCCACGCCGATCTCGTAACTGTCCAGATTCTCCGTGACCTCTTTCACCAGGGTGTTCAGCTTGGAGAGGACCCATCTGTCCTCCGGGGCCAGCCTGTCCGTCTCCGGCAGGGCACAGCTGTCAATAGTCAGGTTCATCATCACAAACCGGCTGGCATTCCAGATCTTGTTGGCAAAATTCCGCATGGCCTCGCACTTCTCAGTATAGAAACGCATATCGTTTCCGGGGCTGTTGCCGGTGATGAGGTTGAAGCGCAGGGCGTCCGCGCCGTACTTCTCCGCCACCTCCAGTGGGTCGATGCCGTTGCCCAGGGACTTGGACATCTTCCGGCCCTTGTCATCCCGCACCAGGCCGTGGATCAGAACCGTGCGGAAGGGAATCTTCTTCATCTGCTCGCAGCCGGAGAAGATCATCCGGGAGACCCAGAAGAAGATGATGTCGTAGCCGGTCACCATGACGGAGGTGGGGTAGTAGAAATCCAGATCCGCCGTCTTTTCCGGCCAGCCCAGGGTGGAGAAGGGCCACAGGGCGGAGCTGAACCAGGTGTCCAGCACGTCGGGGTCCCGGGTCAGGTGCGCGCTGCCGCACTGTTCGCACTTCGTCGGGTCCTCCCGGCTGACGTTGATGTGCCCGCAGTCGTCGCAGTACCAGGCGGGAATCTGGTGGCCCCACCAGAGCTGGCGGGAGATGCACCAGTCGTGGACGTTCTCCATCCAGTTGGTGTAGGTCTTGCTGAACCGCTCGGGGACGAACTTCACCTCGCCCTCCCGGACCACCCGGAGGGCTTCCTTGGCCAGGGGCTCCATCTTCACGAACCACTGGGCGGAGATCAGGGGCTCCACGTCGTTGTGGCAGCGGTAGCAGGTGCCCACGTTGTGGCTGTAGGGCTCGGTCTTCACCAGATACCCCTGCTCCTCCAAATCCTTCACGATGGCCTTCCGGCACTCATAGCGGTCCATCCCGTTGTAGGGCCCGCCGTTTTCGTTGATTTTCCCGTCGTCCCCGATGCAGCGGATGACCTCCAGGTTGTGCCGGAGGCCCACCTCGAAGTCGTTGGGGTCGTGGGCGGGGGTCATCTTCACCGCGCCGGTGCCGAAGCCCAGCTCCACGTACTCGTCCGCCACAATGGGGATCTCCCGGTTCATAATGGGCAGGATGCAGGTCTTGCCCACCAGATGCTTGAACCGCTCATCCTCTGGGTTCACGGCCACGCCGGTGTCGCCCATCATGGTTTCGGGCCGGGTGGTGGCGACAACGAGGTCGCCGGACCCGTCGGTGAGGGGATAGCGGATGTGCCAGAGGTGGCCGGGCTTGTCCTGGTACTCCACCTCCGCGTCGGAGAGGGCGGTGACGCAATGGGGGCACCAGTTGATAATGCGGCTGCCCTTGTAGATGAGGCCCTTGTCATAGAGCTCGCAGAAGGTCTCCCGGACGGCCTTGGAGCAGCCCTCGTCCATGGTAAAGCGGGACCGGGACCAGTCGCAGGACACACCCATCTTCTTTTGCTGCTGGACAATCCGGCCGCCGTACTTTTCCTTCCACTGCCAGACCCGCTGGAGGAACTTCTCCCTCCCCAGGTCGTAGCGGGTCAGGCCCTCCTTGGTCCGCAGCTCCTCCTCCACCTTGATCTGGGTGGCGATGCCGGCGTGGTCCACGCCGGGGACCCAGAGGGCGGCGTAACCCTGCATCCGCTTGAAGCGGGTGAGGATGTCCTGGAGGGTGCAGTCCATGGCATGGCCCATGTGGAGCTGGCCCGTGACGTTGGGGGG
Organism: uncultured Oscillibacter sp.; assembly: GCF_910587525.1. Taxonomy (GTDB): domain Bacteria; phylum Bacillota; class Clostridia; order Oscillospirales; family Oscillospiraceae; genus Oscillibacter. The sequence goes on from NZ_CAJULS010000072.1 coordinate 8,632, forward strand.
CGGCATGACGATGGAAAAGGGTGTTTTCTTGGGGTCCGGGTCGCCCTTGAAGCAGTCACCCTTCTCCCACATCTCATAGATGCGCCCCTCCACCTGCTGGGGCTCGTACACTTTCGGCAGTTCTTTTCTCATGTTGACTCTCCTATCCTAAGCATTGTTGTTTTGCAGTATAGACTATTTTCAACGAGCCGGACTAACCGGCAGTACCGGCGTTCCCGTCCGCTCCTGCCAGAGGGCCGGGAGGTCCTCCGGCGCACCTTTGGTGAAGGAACGCTTGGGGAGAATATAGATCTGGGAACGCGGCAGGACCAAGTAATAGTGCCCGGCATCCTCCCAGAGCTGTTCCAGCATCCCGTAGTCATAGCGGTGGTCGCTCTGGGCATCGTGGAGCCAGCAGCCCTCCCCGTTAAACCGGCAGCTGCGCAGCCCCAAAGCGGCCCGGGCCCGGTACCGCTTCCAGGCCCTTTTCGCCCATCTGGGGTAGGGCGGGGACATAGGGTCCGAGGGCGATTCGGCATTTTTCCGCAGCTGCCAGAGACACAGTACGCCAAAGACAACGACCAGCACTCCGCCCAAGGGCGTAGTCAGACAGAGGTTCAGAAACCATATTGCCGCTCCAGTCCCCTCCAAACACATACTCTGTCCCTGCCAGAGGCTGTTGAAGATACACAACGGCCCCATCACAATAAAAAACCAGCTGCAAAAACGGCCCGCCGCCAGCATAGGCTTAGGGGGAGGCGCGTCCGGCGACGGCTCCCCCGGCCTCTTTCGCATGCAGCCATGCCAGAAAGCCGCGAAATCCCCAATAATGTAGTCCTCCAGACGGATCTCAAATTCCATAGGCACACCTCCGGATGTCCTCTGCTTACTTGATAAACTCCACCGGATAGCCGGTTTTCTGCTGTAAAAAGCTTCGAAACGCCTCCGGGCTCCCCTGGGTGAAACCGGTGTAAGCAGTCAAGCAAAATGGGCCAAATTTCGCTAGAAAGTATACCAGGTTTGGGTGGGGTTTCGCCACAAAGTATACCAGCGGAAAAAGTTAGTTAGTAATGGACTGTGGTGCTCCAGTCTGTAGCTGGAGCCGGACGTGCTAATAATCCCGTAGCGGTGGATGAGGCGGTCGAGGATAGCGACAGCCATGGCAGATCCACACCAGGTCTGTGCCGGTGAAAGGCCGGCTCTGTTCCTGCGCGTACTTGTACCGCGGCCGGGACAGCACGAACGCCGCCACATACACCCCAGTCTGCCCACCATCTACATTTGGCAGTACCTTCTGCCCAAAATCCACCTGTATCTGCTGCCTCATCGGCAGCTCCGGCACCGCCTTATATTTTCGCGGCGCTACGCTCTTTTTCAGCCCGTACTCCTCCCGGAGCAGCTTCACATACCGGGATACCGTCCGCCCGCTCACCTCTTCCCGGTTGTGTTCCCCCAGCCAGTCTCATACCTAGGCCGCTGTCAGGTCTGGAAATTCACGCAGCCACTCCAAAATCTGTGCCTGCTACTTGTCCAGGTACTGTATCCGGCAGACAGTGCTGCACATTCCCCCGTACTCGTCTACCGGCATTTCCAAATACCGTTTTACTGTTTTGCAGTTGATTCCAAGCCGCTGCGCCACTTCCCGCTGGCTGAACCCCGCCGAACGAAATTGAGTGTTACCTCATTGTATCAGATGGCGGCCTTCGGCTTCCATTCAGTGGCGAAAATTGGTACACTTTATCTTTCCATTTACAATTGGCCTTTTTCAGGACGTAGGCCCAAGCTTCAGAGATGAAGAGAAAATAATAAGCGTCATCCTCCAGCAGGTCCCTCAGGACAGAGTAATGGTAACGGCAGGCGCTGACCGGCGTCTGATACCGAAAATCCTCCGGCGAGATGTAAAATACCAGCGCCGCCCCCTTGTCTGGCCAGCGGGCCCAGATATCGTCCGCCGCCTGCTCCTCCCGCTTTTGATCCTTCCGGGCCGCGGCGACCAGGGCCGCCAGAACGATCACCAGCAGCACCAGAGCCCAGAAAGTCATCCCCTGAAAAAACCAGCACAACAGGCCCAACGCCGCCGGAATTTCCTCCACTGCCAGCCAGGCACGCCACCGTATCCGAATCCGGTTTCCCCGCCTCCGGCGTCAGACTGAGACCATGGCGGCCACGGTCTCCCGGGGATAGGCCGTCCGCACCTCAAATTCCATTTTGGTTCCCCCAGCAAAAAACGCCCCGAGCCTTTCGGCTCAGGGCGAACAGAAGTCCGTGGTACCACCTGAATTCGCGCCCGCAGGGCGCGCGCTTACGGGCGCTTCACGCCCTCTCCCGATAACGGGGGACACCGCCGCGGCCTACTCTCCATTCAGCCGCGATGCTCCGGGACGACTTCTCCGGGGGCCTCTCAGGAGCTTGCACCGTCCGCTCCCTCTCTTCGCTTCCGCCCACCGGGTACTGCTTCCCCTCTCCGCAGTTTTATGTTTTTGTCAGTATAATATATCCGGTTCCGATTGTCAAGCACCCCAGCAAAATGATCTCCACCCAATTGTAGAAGTACAATGTAGGAGTACAATAGATATTGGACAGTAGAAGAAAAAAGTAGAAGGATGCAGGCAAACCGGTTAAAGTTGAGTTACCACACACCAACCAGACCGAAAGGAGCCACATCCTTCATGAGCAAGAGTATAACACAGGACATGACCTACAGGCAATCCATGAAAGTTCCTTACAGCGAGAATATCCTGCGGGGGCGCGTGTTCTGCGCCAACTGCGGCAAGAACCTTCACCGGCAGAGAAACCACGGGCGGTACTTCTACCGCTGTATCTCCAATGACCGCACGGGAGAGGGGTCCTGCACCGGCGGCATTATCCATTTACCGGAGCCGGGTTTATTTGACGCGATTTTGACCATCATCCGGCAGAAGGCCGAGGTTGTGATGGGCGAGGCCCTGCGGATGAAACGCTGTGACAACAAGATTGCCGCGCAGAAGGCCCAAGTGGACCAGGAGATTGCCGAGCTGGAGCGGCAGATGGAACGCTGTACCAGCATGGCCGACAAGCTGGCTGCGGTGGACAAGGACACGACCCTCTCCGCCCTGCTGGTGGAGCAGTTAATTGAGCGGGTTACGGTGAACGGACCCGATGATGTTTCCGTCAAGTTTTCCTTTGAAAGCGGTTTTGAGCGTGTGATGGAGGTGCTGGGAAATGAGTAACAGCCCGATCACCTATGTGATTGCCCTCTATATCCGCCTCTCCACCGAGGACAGCAAGGTGGGCAGCTTCAGCAT
>NZ_CAJULS010000073.1 GCF_910587525.1 uncultured Oscillibacter sp.
ACCGAGATCTACACTCTTTCCCTACACGACGCTCTTCCGATCTGCTGATGACCTTCGGCATGGCGGCGCTGATGAACAAGGGCACCAACTTCATCTTTGGGGAGATCTCCTTCGTGTCCAACTCCGTGGCCGTGGTACTGCAGCTGGCCCTGGCCATCGATTACGCCATCATCCTCTGCCACCGCTATACCGAGGAGCGGGAACACCTGGAGGCCCGGGAGGCCGTGGTGGCCGCCCTGAGCAAAGCCATTCCGGAGATCTCCGGCAGCTCCATGACCACCCTCTCCGGCCTGGGCGCCATGTGCTTTATGCAGTTCGGCATTGGCAAGGACCTGGGACTGGTGCTGATGAAGGCCATTGTGCTCAGCCTGCTGGCAGTGTTCACCCTGATGCCCGGCCTGCTGCTCAGCTTCTCCCGGCTCATTGACCGCACCCACCACCGCAGCTTTGTGCCCAGGATCACCGCCTGGGGGCAGCTGGCGCTGAAAACCCGTTTCATCATGCCCCCGCTGTTCGTGGTGCTGCTCATCGGCGCCTTCATCTTCTCCAACCGCTGTCCCTACGCCTATGGACAAACCGACCTGACCACTCTCCGCAAAAGCGATTCCCAGATCGCCCAGGCCAAGGTCAACGGCGCCTTCGGCAGCATCAATACCCTAGCCGTGCTGGTTCCCCAGGGGGACTATGAGCAGGAGGGCCGCCTGCTCCGGGAACTGGAACGGATGCCGGAGACCAACACCGTTCTGGGCCTTGCCAATGTGGATGCCATGGACGGCTATGTCCTCACCGACCGGCTGACCCCCCGGCAGTTCGCCGAAATGACGGATCTGGACATTGAGCTGGCCCGGCTGCTGTACTCCGCTTACGCCGTGGACCAGGAGAGCTACGGCCAGGTGGTCTCCGGTGTCGACGGTTATGGCGTGCCCCTGATCGACATGTTCCTCTACGTTTACGATATGATGGAGGAGGGCTATGTCACGCTGGACGGCGATATGACCGAGACCATTGAGGACCTCCATGTCCAGCTGACGGACGCCCAGCTCCAGCTGAAGGGCGAGCAATACAGCCGCCTGGTCCTCCAGCTGAACCTGCCGGAGGAGAGCCGGGAGACCTTCGCCTTCCTGGACACCCTCCACAGCGTGGTGGGCAGGTACTACGAGGAGGACGCCTTTCTGGTGGGAAACTCCACCAGTGACTTCGACCTGTCCACCTCCTTCGGCAACGACAACCTGCTCATCGGTATTCTGACCATCGTCTTCGTGGTGTTGGTGCTGGTGTTCACCTTCAAGTCCTCCGGACTGCCCATCCTGTTGATTCTGGTCATCCAGGGCAGCGTGTGGATCAACTTCTCTTTCCCCTATCTGCAAAATGAGCCCCTGTTCTTCCTCAGCTATCTGGTGGTCAGCTCCATCCAGATGGGCGCCAATATCGATTACGCCATCGTCATCGCCAACCGTTATGTGGAATTGAAGCAAACCATGCCTTTGAAAGATGCGGTGATCGAGTCCCTGAACGAGTCCTTCCCCACCATCGTCACCTCCGGCACCATTCTGGCCTCCGCCGGTATTCTGATCGGCGTACTGTCCACCACGGCCTCCATCGCCTCCATCGGCGTGTGCCTGGGCCGGGGCACGCTGATTTCCATCTTCCTGGTCATGGGCATCCTCCCCCAGATCCTGCTGCTGGGCGATGTCATCATTGAAAAGACCGCCATCACCCTCAAACACCGCCTGCCCATTCAGTCCCACTCCGGCGTCATGCGGGTGGACGGCCACGTCCGGGGCTATCTCTCCGGCATGGTGGACGGCCATTTCAGCGGCACCATCCACGGCGCCATCAATGCCGCCGTGGAAGCCGGAGCGATCCAGCTTGAGGACGCAGCCCTGCCTGCGGCAGAAATTTCCGGAAAGGAGGCTGAGAGCCATGCGGAATCGTTCGGCGAATAAATATCTCTCCCTGCTGCTGGCCGTCTGGCTGCTGGCCTCCTCTGCCGTACCTGCGGCCTGGGCCGCGCCGGAGGACACAGTCTCCATCTCCTCGGCGGAGGACCTGCTTGCGCTCTCCAAAAACTGTGCTCTGGACACCTGGTCTCAGGGAAAGACGGTTGCCCTGACCGCGGATCTGGACCTGACCGGGACCGAATTTTCCCCCATTCCCACCTTCGGCGGCACCTTCCTGGGTCAGGGACACACCATCTCCGGCCTGCGGCTCACCGCCGCCGGCTCCAACCAGGGCTTTTTCCGTTATCTCCAGCCTGGCGCGGTGGTACAGAATCTGCACATCTCCGGCGCCGTCATTCCTGAGGGCACCCGCTCCACTGTGGGCGGCATCGCGGGCACCAACGCCGGAACGATCCAAAACTGCTCCTTCCAGGGCACCGTCCAGGGCAAAAATGCCGTGGGCGGCATTGCGGGACGGAACGGGGAGCAGGGCCAGATCATCAACTGCACCACTCGGGGCCATATCAGCGGTGAAAACGCCGCCGGCGGCACCGCCGGGCGAAATCTGGGCATCTTACTGAAATGTGAAAACTTCGCCGGGGTTAACATGACAGAGCCCAGCGAGACCGGCAGCTTTATGGAATTGGAGGCCGAAGCGATATCAGAACCGCTCAGCGGCGAAAACGACGGCGAATACAGCCTCCTGTCCAGCTATGCCGACACCGGCGGCATCGTGGGGTATTCCAGCGGCGTAGTGCAAAGCTGTGTCAACAGCGGCACGGTGGGCTACCCCCATGTGGGCTACAATACCGGCGGCATCGCCGGACGGCAGAGCGGGTATCTTGCGGGCTGCATCAACAGCGGCACCGTCCGGGGCCGCAAAGAGGTGGGCGGCATCGTGGGCCAGGCGGAACCCTATCTGGCCGTGGACCCGGAACGGGACGGCCTGGACCGCCTGCGGACAGAGCTGGACACCCTGGACCGCCTGATTAACCAGGCCCTGAACGATGCCCAGTGCACCGGGGACGATGTCTCCGCCCACCTTACCGCCATGGGGAACTACGCAGACAAGGCCCGGGACAGCTCCCAGCAGCTGCTGGACCACACCGGCGATTTCATCGATGAAAATCTCAATACCGTGAATACCCTGGTCTCCGACATCACCAATGCGCTGGACCGCATTATCCCCGCACTGGATGACCTGGCGGACGTGGGAGCGCGGCTGGAGCGGCTCTCCAATCACTTGGGCGGCGCACTGGACGATCTGGGAGATGCCGCCGGCCTGGGCGAAGTCTCCATGGCGGAGCTGCGGACTGCTGTAAGAGCCCTGAAAGAGGCCGGCGGCAAACTCAGCGATTCGGCAGCGGCCCTGCAGGAAGCCCTGGAGGCGCTGTTAAAGGGCGTGATCTCCGGTGATGAAGCGGCCAGGGCCGCCGCACTGGAGCAGGCAAAGGCCGCTTTCACGGAGCTGGACGGGATCTTTGCTGCGACCGCCGCTGCCGCCGGCGGCCTGCGGGCGGCACTGTCTGAGGCCGGCAATCTCCCCGGCAGCGGGGAAACGCTCCCCGCATTGGAGAATCTGAAAACGGCACTGAACAAAACCGCCGTCGGCCTAGGGCAGACAGGGGATTCCCTGCCAGCCTCTCCTGAGGACTGGGAGACGGCTCAGGCCGCCCTCCGGCGGGCTCTCCAGGCCCTGCGGGACGCCTCCGGCGGGCTGGATGACGCGCTCTCCGCCCTGCAGAGGGCACTGGAAACAGTCTCGCCAGCCTCCGGCAAGCTGAGGGACGCCCTGGAACAGCTCCAGGATGTATCGGCCTCCTCCGCCTCCATCGGACGGCTGCTGCACAGCGCCTTCCGCACCATCAGCGATGCGGTGGACAGCCTCACCGGAGACGGCCCTGTGGAGTTCTCCCCCCTGGGAGAGGATATCCGGACAGCCGGGGACGGCCTCTATGACGCCATGGCAGGCCTGTCCGGCGAGATGAAGTCCCTGAACGGCGTTCTCCAGGACGGCAACCACACCCTGACGGAAGACCTGCGGTCCGTCAGCCGCCAGTTCAACGCGGTATTTGACTCCATGCTGGACATTCTCACCGACCTGCGGAACACCCCGGACAAGGAGGACCTGATCCAGGACACCTCCGACCAGGACATCTCCGCCACCCGGGAGGGCAAGGTGGCAGACTGCCATAACACCGGCCCTGTGGAGGGCGACCGGAATGTGGGCGGCGTGGCCGGCGCCATGGCCATCGAATTCGATCTGGACCCCGAGGATGACGTGACGGACCGTCTGTCCTTTGGAACCACCTATGAGACCAAGGCGGTCCTGCAAAACTGCCTGAACCGGGGCGCCGTCACCGCCAAAAAGGACTGCGTAGGCGGCATCGTGGGACGCATGGATTTAGGCACCGCTCTGGACTGCCAGAACTACGGCGCCGCCGCCAGTACCGACGGCGACTATGTGGGCGGCGTGGCTGGGCTGGCGGACGCCTCCGTCCGGAGCTGCTATGCCAAAAACACCCTCTCCGGCGGAAATTACATCGGCGGTGTGGCCGGGTGGGCCAGCTATCTGCGGGACTGCTTTGCCATCGCCGCCATCACAGACGGAAGCGAGTGCCTAGGCGCCATTGCCGGCGGCGTGGAAAACGGCGGCGTCTTTTCCGGTAACCGCTTCGTGGACACCGGCACCGCCGGCATCGACGGCGTCAGCTACGCCGGGCACGCCGAGCCTATCGACTTTGCAGAGCTCCGGCAGCTGCCGGACATTCCCCCGGAGTTCACCACCTTTACTCTGACCCTGTTGGCAGGGGGCGAAACCGTGTCCCAAATCCCTTTCTTCTACGGAGACGACCTCTCCGCCCTTCAGCTCCCGGAGGTTCCCGCCCAGGAGGGCAGCTACGGCAGCTGGCCGGAATTTGATGTCTCCGGCCGGGTCTCTGACATCACCCTGGAGGCCGTCTACGCCCCCTGGGTCACTCTGGTAGCCAGCGCAAAGACCGAGGGCAAACTGCCTCTGGCTCTCGCAGAGGGACGGTTCACCCATGAGGCCGTCCTCCATGTGACAGAAGGGCCCCAAACGCCGCCTCCGGAGGGCGGCACAGTCTGGACACTCTCCCTCGCCGGCACAGATCTCGGCAGCGGGGATGCTGTTCCCCTGCGGCTGCTGGCCCCATCCGGCGCTCAGGTCTGGCAGTACCGGGACGGTCAGTGGATCCATTCGGAAGCCGTCCAGAACGGGCAGTACCTGATGCTGTCTATGGAGGGCACGGAGGGCACCTTCTGCATCCAGTCCCGGGCAGATGGCCCGTGGCTGTTCCTGATCCTGGCCGCCGCAGTCCTTCTACTCATAATCCTGCTCGCGGTGACGCGCCGCCGGAAAAAGCAGGCGGTCAAATCCGGCGCTCCTGCGAAATCCCATGCGGAAAAAGAACCTGCGGCGAAATAGGCGGCAGACACCCCGAAGCGGCCCGGTGTATTGGTGCCGGGCCGCCTTCCCATGATGCAAGAATGATGGAAGACTGCGTCAAACTGTAGAGAATCTGGATCGCAGGAGGCAGACGCTGTGAACAAAATTTTGATTGCCGAGGATGAGGCCCCTATCGCCAACCTCATCAAAACCGCCCTGGACGGCGCAGGCTACCGCTGTGTCTGGGCAGCGGACGGCGCCGCCGCCGCAGATAAGCTGGAATCCCAGCCCTTCGATCTGGCATTGCTGGACATCATGCTGCCCAGAGCCGACGGCTACGAGGTGTTGGAGTACTGCAAGCAGCTGGAGGTACCGGTGATCTTCCTCACCGCCAAAGGTCAGCTGGAAGACCGGGTAAAGGGTCTGCGGCTGGGGGCGGAGGACTACATCGTCAAGCCCTTTGAGCTGATGGAGCTGCTGGCCCGGGTGGAGACCGTCCTCCGCCGCTGCGGCAAGACAGGGCGGGTCCTCTCCCTGCCGCCGGACATCGAGATCGACACCGCCAGCCGGGTGGTGCGGCGGAGCGGACAGCCCGTTCCCCTCACCGCCAAGGAGTACGACCTGCTGCTCCTCTTCATGCAGAACAAAAATATCGCCCTGTACCGGGACCGGATCTACGAGCGGGTCTGGGGTGAGGAGTTCCTGGGAGACAGCCGCACCGTAGACCTCCACATCCAGCGAATGCGGAAGAAACTGGGGCTGGAGAACCGCCTGGTGGCCGTCTACAAGGTAGGCTACCGGCTGGAGGCCTGATTCACTCGGGAAGGGACACGAAAAAATGAAGCTCTTCTGGAAGCTCTATTGCAGCATGGTCCTCATCACGGCCCTGGCCTGCTCCATTGGCGGCTACGTTCTGATTGATACGCAATTCCGTGCCTCCCTGGACCGAGAGGTCTCCGCGCTGTATGAGGAGAACGACCTTCTGCGCTACGCCCTGGCCCAGGAGCTGGCCTTCCATCCCCTGTACAGCCGCCAGGAGCTGGCCGCCGCGGCCAAGGGGATCAGCATCTCCACCAGCCGGGGGACCGTGGCCTTCCGCCTCAGCGGCGAGGATGGCGAGACCCTGGGCGGCAGCGGACAGCTGGCGGTCGAGGCCGCTCCCCTCACCGCCTCCCTGCCCCAGGGCCAGCGCGGCTGGGTGATGGATGCCCTGGGGGACGGGCGTGCCTATCTCCACGCCGCCAGTCCCTTAGCCCTGGAGGACGGCGTTTTGTACCTAGAGAACTGCCGGGAAATCAGCAGCCTCTTTCAGGACCGTTCGGAACAGTACCAAAGTTTTTTCACCCTGGTGCTTGCTCTCACCGGGGCGGTGGGGGCGCTGTCCCTGGCGGTGGCCGCCATGCTTCTGCGCCCCCTGGGCCGGCTATCCGCCGCCACGCGGCGGATAGCCGAGGGTGATCTGGACCAGCGGGTGGCGGTACAGGGAGACGACGAGATCGCCCAGCTGTCGGCGGACTTCAACGTCATGGCCCACCGCATCCGGCGGCAGGTTCAGGAACTCCGGGACGCCGCGCGGCGGCAGGAGGACTTCATCGGCAGCTTTGCCCATGAGATCAAAACCCCCCTGACCTCTATCATTGGCTACGCCGACCTGCTCCGCTCCCGCCCCGCCACAGAGGCCCAGGTCCGGGAAGGCGCCGGGTACATCTTCAGCGAGGGCCGGCGGCTGGAGGCCTTGAGCCGCAAGCTCCTGGATCTGGTGGTGCTGGACCGGCAGGACTTCCCCCTGCGGCCCGTGCCGCTGGACACATTCCTGAACCGGGTGGGCGGAGCCATGGCCCCGGCGCTGGAGCAGGCGGGCATCCGTCTCACCGTCCGGGCCCAGCCGGCAGCGGCGCTGATGGAGCCGGACCTGATGGAGACTGTCTGCCTGAACCTGCTGGACAACGCCCGCAAGGCCATGGAATCTGGCGGAGACCTCCTGCTGGAGGGCCTTTTGGAGGAGGGCGGCCCCCTCATCCGGGTGACGGACAGCGGCAAGGGCATCCCGGCAGAAGAGCTCAGCCGGGTGACGGAGGCATTCTACATGGTGGACAAATCCCGCTCCAGGGCCCAGGGGGGCGCGGGGCTGGGACTGGCCCTGTGCCGCCGCATCGTGGACCTCCACGGCGGTACGCTGGAGCTGGAGAGCCGCTCCGGCGAAGGCACACGGGCCACCGTACGCCTGAGAGGAGCGGTCCCATGAGAAACTGGAAAAACTGGCTGGCCCCCATTTTCACCTGCTTGACGGTGGTGGCCCTGGCGCTGCTGCCCCTGCGGCTGTCCATGCTCCAGGACAAAACCCTCACCGGTACCGTCCACACCGAGCCGTTAGCAGAGGACAGCAACTTCCCGGCAAAGCCCCCGGAACTTCTCCGGCGGCTGCAGCTTCTGGCCCAGCAGAGAGAGTTTGCGGAAACCCTCACCATCATCGGCCAGGAGCTGGAGGGCTCCGCGCTGACAGAGAGCACAGAGCTGGGCCGAAGGGAATTGGCGGACCTGGTGGAATCCGGAGTCCTGCCGGAACATCTGAACCCGGACAACGCAGAACTTTTCGCCGGCAAAGTCTACCTGCGGGACCAGACGGACCTGTCTGGCGCCAGCTTCGTCAGGCTTGACGGCTATGACCGGGACTCCGGGGAGTACCATTCCTTGGTGCTGGACGCGGAGACGGAACTCCTGGTGGAGCTGGAGCTGGACTCGGTCTGGATTCTGAAAGCCCCGCTTCCAGACCCGGCCGCGCTGGGAGCGGCCTTTCTGGACCGGCTGGGACTGGAATACCAGGCCGTCAGCCATGACCCCCTCTTGGCCTGCTTCCGTCTCCAGGGGGCTCCAGTAGTATATTACGTCTCCATCAGCCACACCACTCTGCGTATCGCCCCCTGGCTGGACTGGGAGGCGCTGGAGCTCTCCGGGAGCTGGAACGAGGCCCTGGGCAGCGTTATGGACAGCAGCATAAGCGGAAATCGAACATGATGCCGTTTTGATGGGAAAAGCTGTCCTTTTTGATGGAAAAACGCCGGAGTTCTGACGGGAACAACCATTACCATGGGAACAGAATCTAAAAAAGAAGGAGCTGTTCTCATGTCTTCCAACCGTTCCTGCGTTGTAAAAGACTTTTCCCTCCCAAACCGGGAGTACCGCGTAGCCCCGGCCCGCTGCTGGGATGCGAATCTTATCAACCCCGCGCCGCCCCGGTGGGGCAAAAAGCGCCGCCGCTCCCTCCTGCCCCTCCTGCTGCTGGAGCTGGCCCTCTTTGGCAGCGGCTTCCTGCTGGGCCGCACCGCCCTGGCTCAGGAGCCCCCGGCGCAGGCGGCAGGCGTCTCTGTCTCCATTTTCGACCCGGAGTGCGGCGGCCGGACGGACGGCCTGATGCCGGAGCTTCCCGCCGGACAGGAGAACCCGGACTGGACCGCCCTGGGCCGGAAGCCTGTTCTCTCCGTCTCCCCGGATGATTGGAACCTGATCCTGGTAAACTGGGAGAATCCCCTGCCGGAGGACTTCTCCATTCCCCGGCTGACCCAGCTGGCAAACGGCCACGCCATCGACAGCCGGGCCTACCCCGCCCTGCAAAGCATGATGGACGCCGCCCGGGCGGCGGGGCTCCAGCCCACCATCTGCTCCTCCTACCGCACCCAGGCTAAGCAGGAGGAGCTGTTCCAAAACAAGGTTCAAAGACTTCTGGCGGAGGGATACGGCCGGACTGAGGCGGAGGAGCAGGCCGCCATGTGGGTGGCCCGCCCCGGCACCAGCGAGCACCAGGCGGGCCTGGCGGTGGACATTGTGGACAAGTCCTATCAGCTGCTGGACCGGGAACAGGAGGATACGGCAGTGCAGCAGTGGCTCATGGCCCACTGTGCTGAATACGGCTATATCCTCCGCTACCCAACGGACAAGGCCGCCCTCACCGGCGTGAATTACGAGCCCTGGCACTACCGCTACGTGGGCACGGAGGCCGCGGCGGAGATCATGGAACAGGGCATCTGCCTGGAAGAATATCTGGCGGAGATCTCCGGATGACAAAGACGGCGGGAGCATACGCTCCCGCCGTTGCTTTACGATTCCATTTGCTTACAGCGAACACTTTCCCCGGGACATGTACCGCCCCTGGGGCTCTTTATCCAAAACTCTGCCGTTCTCCACGGCAAGGCCGCCCCGCAGCCACACCTGCCGGATACCGCCGGAGGTGACGAAGCCCTCGTACGGGTTGTAGTCCACGTTGGCCACACAGTCCGATCCCCGGATAACATGGCTGTCGCCGGGATCGTAGACCACGATGTCCGCGTCGCTGCCCGCCTGAAGCACGCCTTTCCGCGGAAACAATCCGTAGAGCCGGGCGGGGTTCTCGCACAGCAGCCTGCACATCTGGGCCTCCGTGATGCGCTTGGTGGCCACGCCGTAGGAGTAGATCAGCTCGCCCCTCGTCTCCACCCCGGGAAGGCCCCCGGGGATTTTCGTAAAGTCCTCCCGCCCAGCGTTCTTCTGTGCCAATGTGAAGGAGCAGTGGTCCGTGGAGACGGTCTGGATCTCCCCGTGGCGCAGCGCCCGCCACAGGTCGTGCTGTTCCCACTTCTCCCGCAGAGGCGGGGCGCAGACGTACCGGGCGGCGGTGGAGTAGTCGCCGTTGAAATACAGGCTGTTGTCCAGCAGCAGATACTGGGGGCAGGTCTCCACATAGACCTTCTGTCCCCGCCGCCGGGCCCGCTCCACCTCCTCCAGAGCCTCTTGACAGGTGAGGTGAACGATGATGACCGGGCAGTCCGCCGCCTGGGCGATGCGCAGCAGCCGGCCCACCGCCTCCGCCTCCGCCAGAGGCGGGCGGGTCAGAGGGTGGCTGGCAGGGGACAGTTCCCCGGCGTTCTTCCGCTCGGCGATCATGCCGTCAATGATCCCGGCGTTCTCACAATGGACGCCGCAGATGCCTCCCAGATGTTTCAGCTCCTTCAGAGCCCAGTACAAATCCCGGTCCCCCACCATCATGGCGGGATAGGTCATATACATTTTGAAAGACGAGATGCCCTTGGCGAACATATCCGGAAGCTCCGCCCGGATGGACTCGTTCCAGTCGTCGATGGTCATGTGGAAACCGTAGTCGCAGAAGGTGCGGCCGCCGGCCTTTTTATGCCACAGGTCCAGCCCGTAGTGGAGGCTCTCTCCCTTGTTGGGGCAGGCGAAGTCGATAACCGTGGTGGTGCCTCCCCGGAGGGCCGCCCGGCTGCCGGTGTAAAAATCGTCCGCCGTGGTGGTCCCGCACACGTCCAGGTCAAAGTGGGTGTGGGCGTCAATAAAGCCGGGGAACAGCAGGCAGTGCTCCACATCCACCACCGTGTCAGCGTCCTTACGGACGCTCCGTCCCACCTTCACGATTTTCTCGCCGTCAATCAGGACATCGGCCCGTTTCACGCCGGCGGCGGAGACCACGCTTCCGCCCTTCAAGAGAGTGCGCATCGCCTTTCCTCCATTTCATAGATTAATTTCGCCTATCATACCATGTTTCCCATGGAATTTCCAGTACAACTTGACCGCGGCGGAAAAATCTTTTATCATTGAGAGCGCGGAGATAAAAACACGGCCCGGTCGGTAGTCCGGGCGGCCCCGGCCGGGGCTCAGTAACCTGCCTCCTTGGTTGTCCGTTCTCCGGATATTTCGGGGACCACGCGTCCCCGCTTTAAGGAGGAAACTGCCATGGAAACCGGATACGCAAGGCTGACGGTCTATTTTGAAGACCCCTTTTGGGTGGGGCTCTTTGAGCGGGGCGGCGGCGGAACCTGGGAGGCCTGCAAGGTCACCTTCGGTCCCGAGCCCAAGGATCATGAGGTGTACGCCTTCCTGCTGGAGAACCACCGCCGCCTGCAGTTCAGTCCGGCCATAGCGGGCCAGCCCCCGGCGGCGGCAGCCGCCAACCCCAAGCGCCGCCAGCGCCAGATCAAACGGCAGCTGGAGCGGCCGGGGTGCGGCACAAAGGCCCAGCAGGCCCTGGCAGCCCAGCAGGAACAGGGCAGAGAGGCGAAAAAGCACCGCACCCGGGAGGAACGGGAGGCGGAGCAGGCCCGTCAATTCGCCCTGCGCAGGGAAAAGCGGCGGGAGAAGCACAGAGGACATTGAACCCGCCGCCCAAGAAAGGCCGCCGTCCGGACGCTGTCCGGGCGGCGGTTTATTTCCGTCATAAAAATCATAGTATACACAGAAATTGTGTATTGATTTTTACGCAGATCCTGTGTAACCCGTGTATCTGGGCGGCACCGGAGCTTCCAAACGTCCGGAACAGCCGCCTCCGGCGGGAAAAAATTGCCGCCCGGACAACCTGTCCCGGCGACAGCCGTCCTCTTCCGCCCAATCTTCTCACACTATCAGCTCCCCTGGCTGCCAGCATATGATCGTACAGAGTTTATGCCCTGTATCGTCCGCAACATGACGGATAACGAGGCCATCCCTGTCCTCACGGCTTGCCACGGCATAGTTGATGTCCTCAAACTTGAATGTCTTTGCGTACTTGTTCCTGC
>NZ_CAJULS010000074.1 GCF_910587525.1 uncultured Oscillibacter sp.
GATGTGCCCGTGGGCCAGCTTGGCCGGGAAGCAGGCGGTGTCGCTGGGAATGGTGCCCTGGCCCTTTAAGTACAGATCCCGGCTGGAGAGGGGGCTGTGGTAAACGGCAAAGCCCAGCTTGGTGAAAAAGGCGTGCCAGAAAGGCAGCAGCTCCCAGAAATTCAGGCACAGGGGCAGACCGATCTTCCCCCGTCTGCCAGGGACGGGCTTGTAGTCCAGAATCAGCTTCCGCTTGTAGGCGTACAGGTTCCGCTCGCCGGTGTCCGCCCTGCCCGTAACGGGACGGTCGCAGCGGTTGCCGCTGATAAAAGTACCGCCGTCGGCAAAGGTGTTGACCGTCAGCTGGCAGTTGTTGCCGCACAATCCGCACACCCGGCTCTCCGTCTCCTGGGAGAAGGCGGCCAGGGCCGTCCGGTCCAAAAGGGAGCTGGTCTGCCCCGGCGAGGCCTTGCCCCGGCCGTACAGCGCCGCGCCGTAGGCCCCCATGAGCCCCGCCACGTCGGGCCGGATGACCTCCACACCCATCTCCTTCTCAAAGGCCCGGAGGACCGCCTCGTTGTAAAACGTGCCGCCCTGGACCACCACGTTCCGCCCCAGCTCCTCCGGGGAGGAGGCGCGAATGACCTTGTAGATGGCGTTTTTCACCACGGAGATGGAGAGGCCGGCGGAGATATTCTCAATGGTGGCTCCGTCCTTCTGGGCCTGCTTCACGCTGGAGTTCATGAACACCGTGCAGCGGCTGCCCAGGTCCACCGGGCGAGTGGCGAAAAGGCCCAGCTTCGCAAACTCCTTCACATCGTATCCCAGAGCCTGGGCAAAGGTCTGGAGAAAACTGCCGCAGCCGGAGGAACAGGCCTCGTTTAAGAAGATATTGCTGATGGCCCCGTTTTCAATCTTGAAGCACTTCATGTCCTGGCCGCCGATGTCGATGATGAAATCCACATTGGGCAGAAAGTACCGGGCGGCGGTGAAGTGGGCCACGGTCTCCACCACGCCGTAGTCGGCGTGAAAGGCGTTCTTCGCCAGGTCCTCGCCGTAGCCGGTGGTGGTGACGGAGGCCACGTGGAGAGCCGGGTGCTCCTCATAGAGCCGTTCCAGGGCCTCCCGAATCAGCGGCACGGGATTGCCCAGGTTGGGCCGGTAGTCTGTGAAGAGAAGCCGGGCCTCCTGGTCAATCACCGCCAGCTTCACGGTGGTGGAGCCGGAGTCGATGCCGATGTGCACCGGCGCGGCGTAGTCCGCCCGGAAGGGAGCCCGAAGCACGGAGGCCCTGGCGTGGCGGGCCGTGAAGGCCTCGTACTCCTCCCGGCTCTCAAAGAGGGGCGGCTGGCTGCGGTAGGTCTCGGAGGCGCCCCGCTCCGCAAGCCTTTGGCAGACCTCGTTCAGGTCAAACTCCCGGTCGGCGTAAAACGCCGCCCCCAGGGCCACAAACAGCAGGCTGTTCTCCGGGCAGACACCCTGGACGTCAAGGGTTTTGTCAAAGCTCTCCCGCAGGCACCCGGAAAAGGTCAAAGGACCGCCCAGATACAAAATATTACCCCGGATGGGCCGCCCCTGGGCCAGACCCGCAATGGTCTGGTTCACCACCGCCTGGTAGATACTGGCGGCAATGTCCTCCGCCCGGGCGCCCTGGTTAATGAGGGGCTGCACGTCGCTCTTGGCGAATACGCCGCACCGGGAGGCGATGGTATACGTCTTCTCCGCCCGCGCCGCGGCCTCGTCCATCTCGTCGGCGGTCATTTTCAGCAGCGTTGCCATCTGGTCGATGAAGGCGCCGGTGCCTCCAGCGCAGGAGCCGTTCATCCGCACCTCGACGCCGCCGGTGAGGAAGAGGATCTTGGCGTCCTCGCCTCCCAGCTCAATGACGCAGTCGGTGCCCGGGGCCAGCCGGTTGACCGCCACCCGGGTGGCGAAGACCTCCTGCACAAAGGGGACCTCCACTCCCTCCGCCATGCCCATGCCCGCGGAGCCGGAGATGGCGAACTCCGCCCGGCCGCCCGGGACGTATTCTGCCGCCACACGCCGCAGCAGCTCTCCGGACTTCTCCAGAATATGGCTGAAGTGCCGCTCATATGTACTGTAAACAATGTTTCCGGCGCCGTCCAGCACCACGCATTTGATGGTGGTGGAACCCACGTCAAGACCCACTTTCAAGGTTGCTTCCTCCTTCGGGAAAACGGTTGCGTCACCCTTTTTCGGTACGCAGCCCAAGGTTTTCATATTCTTTGGTATTTTACTCTCTTCCGACAAAATTTGCAATCGCGAAAATCTGTAAAGAGTGTAAAAAAACTGTTAAGAAATCCGGGAAAATCTGTGTCAAATTCGCCCTGCGCGCCAGAGCGGTCGGGGGACTTTTTCCCAGTCGGGACATCATTTCTCTTTTTTTCAAACAGGGCTTTCCCTTCTTTTTTTCTTATGATATACTTGTCCCATTCAGAACAGAAACGAGGAATGTGCCGATGGAAACCGTCCTGCTCCACACCTGCTGCGCCCCCTGCTCCCTCTCCTGTATCGACCCTCTGCGCTCCGAGGGCATCGAGCCGGTGGCCCTGTGGTACAATCCCAACATCCACCCCTGGAAGGAGTACCAGGCCCGGCGGGACTGCCTGCTGGCATATGCCCCCGCCATCAATATGGAGGTGCGGGTGTGTGAGGACTACGGCCTGCGGGAGTTCGTCCGCACTGTGGCGGGGGACATCGGCGGCCGCTGTGCCTACTGCTACACCCACCGTCTGGAGGGAACGGCGAAGTACGCCGCAGAGCACGGCTTTCCCGCCTTCACCACCACCCTTCTGGCCAGCCTCTACCAGGACCACGACGGCATCGTCCGGGCTGCGGAGGAATGCGCAAAGCGGTACGGCGTGGAATTTCTCTACCGGGACTTCCGGCCCAACTTCCGGGCCGGAAACCAGCGGGCGAGAGAGCTGGGGCTTTATATGCAGAAATACTGCGGGTGTGTGTTCTCGGAGGAGGACCGCTATGAGAAACAGATCCGGCGGGACCGGGAGAAGTTTGCGGAACAATGACCAAAAACCCGGCTGTGAGTTTCCTCACAGCCGGGTTTTTCCTGTTCCGTTACGCCGAGGCGATGACGTCCTTGTTCTTGACAAAGTACTCCACGCCGGAGTACAAAGTGGTCAGCACAATAACCCACACGCAGATGGGATCGATCCATTCCAGCCAGCCGGTGGGCATGGCGGTCAGGGGATTGGAGGCCGCCCAGGCAGTCTCCGGGCCCAGAAGGAGCATTACAATAACGCACACCATGGTGGCGGCGGTCTTCACCTTGCCGGACCACCCGGCTGCGATGACCCGGCCCTTGTCGCTGGCAATCATCCGCAGGCCGCTGACGGCGAACTCCCGCAGAAGCACCACCAGCAGCGCCCAGGCCGGCATCCGGCCCACCTCTACAAACCACAGCATGGCGGCGGTCACCAGGATCTTGTCCGCCAGGGGATCGGCGAACTTGCCGAAGTCCGTGACAAGATTGTACTTCCGGGCAATCTTCCCGTCCAGCAGGTCCGTGAGGCTGGCGATCATAAAGATGGCCAAGGCCGCATAGTCCGCCCCAGGAAAGCCCCAGTACAGCACCGCCATGAAGATTGGCGTCAATATAATGCGCATAAGAGTTAATTTATTCGGCAGATTCATGATTTTCCTCTCCTTCCGGCCGGTATGCTCTGTCCTTCCAGTACCACCACTTCAGCTTCTCCGCTTCCCGCTCCTTGTGCTCGGCGTAGTACACCGCCGCCCGCCAGACGTACAGTGCGCAGCGGTCCTCCCGGTATCCCTTCATCAGGCATTCCCGCAGGTACAGCTCCTCCGGGTCCTGCCCCCGCAGATCCGAGACCTGCCGGATGCCCATGGATTTCATGACGGCGGCGATACGCTTCCCCACGCCGGGGATCTCCTCCAGGGGGCTCCTCATTTCACCGTCTCCCCGATGAGCTCGCCGTCCATGGCGCCGGTGAGGCGGACCGTGACAAAGTCCCCCGGCGCCGCTTCCTTACCGGCGGTAAAGTAAACGCGGCCGTCGATCTCCGGTGATTCGGCATAGCTGCGGCCGAAGAACATCTGGGCCTGACTGTCAAAGCCCTCGCACAGCACCTCCCGGGTCTCTCCCAGTACCGATTCATTATATTCATCCATTATATCGGACTGAACGTCCACTATCAGCTCCGCCCGGCGTTTGGCCTCCCCGCTGTCCACATGGTCCATCAGGGCCGCCCGGGTGCCCTCCTCCGGGGAGAAGGGGAACACCCCCGCCCGCTCGATTCTGGTCTCCCGCAAAAAGGCGCACAGCTCCTCAAACTCCGCCTCGCCCTCGCCGGGCAGGCCGGTAATGATGCTGGTGCGCAGCACCAGGCCGGGAAGCCGGGCCCGGAGCTTTTTGAAGAGAGCCGCCAGCGACGCTTTGGTGTCCCGGCGGTTCATGTCCTTCAGAACCCCGTCGTTGCAGTGCTGAATAGGAATGTCCAAATATGGCAGTATCTTATCCTCTTTTGCTATTATATCAATCAATTCATCGGTGATCTCGTCAGGATACAGGTAGTGAAGCCTGATCCAGCGGAAGTCCAGCCTGCACAGCTCCCGCAGCAGATCCGCCAGACGGCAGCCCTCCGCCAGATCCGTGCCGTAGCGGGTGATGTCCTGGGCGATCACCAGAAGCTCTTTCACCCCGGCGGAGCTGAGCTCCGCCGCCTCCTCCAACAGCTCCTCCATGGGGCGGCTTCGGTACTTCCCCCGCAATGAGGGGATCACGCAGTAGGCACAGTGGTTGTCACAGCCCTCGGCAATCCGCAGGTAGGCATACCAGGGGGGCGTGGAGAGGATGCGGGGACCGCCCTGGGGGGCGGTATGGATATTGCCCAGATGGCAGGGCCGGAGGCCCCGGTCCATAACCTCATCGATGGCCTGAACAATATCGCCGTAGCTGCCGGTTCCCAGAACGCCGTCCGCCTCCGGCAGCTCGCCCAGAACATCCTCCTTGTACCGCTGGACCATGCAGCCGGTAACCAGAATCTTTTTCACCTGTCCGGCGCGTTTCAGCTCCCCCATCTCCAGAATGGTCTCGATGGCCTCCTCACAGGCGGAGGCCAGGAAGCCGCAGGTGTTGACCACCACTGCGTCGGAGCCTTCCGGGGCAGATTGGATCGTGTGGCCTGCGGCCTGGACGGCGGCCATCATCTGCTCGCAGTTGACCTGGTTTTTAGCGCAGCCCAGAGAGATAAATGATACGGTATAACTCAAGTTGATTCCTCCATTTTCCGCTCACGCCTCCGGCAGTTCCTGGCCCTGGCGGAGCCAGGCCGAGCGTACCTCTCCCCAGGAAAAGCCCCGGCGGAGCAGGGCGTCCGTCAGCCGCTTCTTCTCCCGCTGGTCCGGCATCCGGCCCCGGAGCCTGGCGGTGAGAAAGGCGTCAATCTGTCCGCCTGCCTCCGGCAGCTCCTCCAGGGCCTCGTCCCAGAGCTCCCGGGGAACGCCCTTTTCCCGCAGCTTCTCCCGGACCCGGGCGGGGCCCCAGCCCATCTGGCCGCAGTGCCGGGCCAGCAGGGCGGCATAGTCCCTGTCGTCGATGGCGCCGATGGCCTCCAGCCACTCGGCGGCATAGCGGGCCTCCGCCTGACTGGCGCCCTTTTCCGTCAGCTTCCGCTCCAGCTCCTGGCGGCTCATGGCCCGCCTGCCCACCAAGTCCGCCGCCGTGACCTTCACATTGGAGATTCCGGCGGCCTCCTTCAGCCGGGCCAGCGCGGCGTCATCCAGCCGGTCTCCGGCCCGGAGGCCGAAATCCAGCAGCTCCTGTTCCGTAATTTTCAGGCAGGCGCCGTCCTCTAGGAACACCAGCACCCGGCCCCGTTTGTGCTTTGACGCCTCGACCCGCTCAATCCGCATCGTCAAAGTCGTCGGCGCTGACGTCCACAGCCCGTCCGGCGGCCTTGGCGGCGATCCGGGCCTGGTTGCTCAAGAGTTTATCGAAGTTCTTCCGGATGTCCTCCTCCAGCTTTGCGGCGATCTCCGGGTTGTCGTGGAGGTAGGCCTTGGCCGCCTCCCGGCCCTGGCCGATGCGGGTCTCCCCCATGGAGAACCAGGAGCCTGCCTTCTGCACCAGGTCCAGCTTCACACCCAGATCCACCAGCTCACCTCCGTGGGCAATGCCCTCGCCGTACATGATGTCGAACTCCGCCTCCCGGAAAGGAGGTGCCATCTTATTCTTTACCACTTTGGCCCGGGTACGGTTGCCGATCATCTCAGAGCCGTTTTTCAGCGTTTCGATCCGGCGCACGTCAATGCGGACGGAGGAGTAGAACTTCAGCGCCCTGCCGCCGGTGGTGACCTCCGGATTGCCGTACATCACCCCCACCTTCTCACGAAGCTGGTTGATGAAGATCACGATGGTGTTGGTCTTGCCGATGGCGCCGGTGAGCTTCCGCAGGGCCTGGCTCATAAGCCGGGCCTGCAGGCCCACGTAGCTGTCGCCCATCTCGCCCTCAATCTCCGCCCGGGGCACCAGAGCCGCCACGCTGTCCACCACGATGACGTCAATGGCGCCGGACCGGACCAGCGCCTCGGTGATCTCCAGCGCCTGCTCGCCGGTGTCCGGCTGGGAGATCAGCAGGTCCTCCACCTTCACGCCCAGAGCCCGGGCATAGGTGGGGTCCAGGGCGTGCTCCGCGTCCACGAAGGCGGCCTCGCCGCCCCGCTTCTGAGCCTCCGCCACCACGTGGAGGGCCAAGGTGGTCTTACCGGAGGACTCCGGCCCGTAGATCTCGATAATCCGCCCCTTGGGAAGGCCCCCGATGCCCAGGGCCACGTCTAGGGCCAGGGAGCCGGTGGGGATGTAGTCCACGTTCATCTCCGCCTTGTCGCCAAAACGCATAATGGAGCCCTTGCCGTACATCTTTTCAATTTGGGCCATGGCCGTGTCAATGGCCTTCTTCCGGTCATTGGCCGGGGCCGCGGCGGGCAGGGGCGCTTTTTCCTTTGCCATAAGTGTCTCCTCCTAAATCACTATGTAAAATATAACTGCTGCATTTTCTCGGCTCCCTCCGGACCGCAGAATGGGCCGCGGCGCCGGCGCGAATCCCCTCAGCGGCCCCGGAGGTCCCACTGGGTAGCCGCCTCGCCCAGACGGCCGTATATAAAATATCCCTCCCGGCTGTCCGCCGCCGCCAGAGCGGGAAACAGCTCCCTCAGGTTCGCTGTGCTCGGAAAGTCCAAGCGTATAGCAAATCCCCCGGAACAGTCCCACAGCTCCTCCGCGGAGTCCCCCGCGCCGCTCCGGTTCAAAACGCCCGCCCAGATCTCTGTGTGATTGCCGGTACCGGCACTGTTGCCCGCCCAAACGGCGGTTTCCACGATCTCCGTCTCCGGCGGCAGCTCCGCCAGAAGCTCCTCCAGCAGCCGGCCCGCCGCCCGGTCGTTCCGCAGGGGCGCGATGACAAAACCATAGGCACAGGCGGAAAGCGGCAGCAGCACCGCCGCCGCCAAAAGGCCCGTCAGTATCCGTCTCCACACCCTCACACCTCCGTACAGAGGGTGCCGAACACCACCCGGGGAATCTCATGGGTGTCCTTCACAATCTGGATGTCGCCGAAGCCCTGGGCGCGCATAATCCGCAGCACCTCGTCGGCCTGGCCGATCCCCACTTCGAAGTACAGCCGCCCACCGGCGGTCAGGGCGTCCTTCCACTTCTCTGTAATCCCGCGGTAGAAATCCAGACCGTCCTCGCCGCCGTCCAGGGCCAGGCGGGGCTCATAGTCCCTCACGGAGCCGTCCAATCCGTCAATTTCCCCCCGGGGAATGTAGGGCGGGTTGCTGACAATGCACTGGAACTCTCCCAGGGCTTTATCCGGCTTGTCCAGCGCGTCTGCCCGCATGGACACCACCCGGCCGGAGAGACCGTTGCGGCGGATGTTCTGCCGGCAGATCTTCAGCGCGGCGTCGGAGATCTCTCCCAGCACCACCCTGGCCTGAGGGACCTGCGCTCCGACAGCCAGGCCCACGCAGCCGCTGCCGGCGCACAGGTCCAGCACACGGCACTCCCCCAGGGTCTTGCAGCAGCGGATGGCCTGCTCCGCCAGCACCTCCGTGTCGGGGCGGGGAATCAGCACGTCCCGGGAGATGTCCAGGGGCAGGCCGTAAAACTCCCACTCGCCGATGAGGTACGCCACCGGCTCCCCGGCCAGCCGCCGGTCCACCAGCTGCCGCACCTGCCGCTCCAGCTCCGGGGAGGCGTACAGTCCGCCGTCCCGCTGGAGCTCCTCCCGGCTCTTGCCCACGCCGAAGCACACCAGCTCCCGGGCCTCCAGGGTGGCGGCCTCCACGCCGGAGCGCCGCAGCTGCTGGCGGATATCCAAATACAAATTGTTATATGTGACGGCCATATTCCACTCCGTTATGTTTTATTTAGCGGTCTGCTCCTCCAGAACCCGTCCGTAGGCGTACAGCCCGTCCTCCGCGCCGTTTCGCAGGCGCTTCATGGCCCGCTGGACCGGCCAGACCAGAGAGCCGTCCGGCAGCCGCACGGCGATGTTGACCTCCCCCGCCGGGTCGCTGTCGCCGGTCTCCCAGACGCCGCCCAGACGGCGGACAAACACCTGTCCCATATAGCTGCCCACGGCAAAGAGCTTGCTGCCCGGTTTTCCGTCCGCCAGCAGGCCGCCGGGGCGGCTCTGCTCGTCAAAGAAGCGGTCCAGCTCCCGAAAGCTCTCAATCGTACCGTCCAGCGGGTACCCTGCGGCGTTCATATTCTGCACCAGCCACGCCTCTGCCTTGGGGATGTCCTCCAACAGCGCAGGCGGCCCTTTTTTCCGCAGTTTATCCAACAGTCCCACAGCTGTTCCTCCTTACCACTCGTCCTTGCCCTGTTCATCGGGCAGCACCAGCTCCAGAGAACGGATGGCGCACTGGATCATGCTGTCGTCCGGCTCGTTGGTGGTAAAATTTTGGAGCCACATGCCCGGGGCCGTGAGCACCCGGGTAACGGGGTTGTCGTGCCGGCCCACCCAGCGGTTGAACTCATAGGTCACACCCACCACCAAAGGCAGCAGCAGCAGATGGGCCAGGGTCCGCAGCCAGACGTTCGTGATGGGCCAGATGCCGAACACCACGCTGGAAAAGAGGATGGACACGAAGATCACCACAAACAGGAAACTTGTACCGCACCGGGGATGGTGCCTCGGCTGGACGCGGACGTTCTCCACCGTCAGCGGCAGGCCCGCCTCGTAGCAGAAGATGGTCTTGTGCTCCGCGCCGTGGTACTGGAACACCCGGTAGATATCCCTCTGCCGGGAGCAGACGATGAGGTACAGCAGGAAGACCACAATCTTCAAAAGCCCCTCCACCACGTTCCGCCCCCACATGGGAAAGCCGGGGAAGAAGTGGAGGATGCCGCCGGTGAGGAAGGTGGGCAGCACCATGAAGAGGAACACGCTGAGCCCCACGCCCATCACCACCGCCAGCGTGACGATAACGCTCTCCAGCTTTTTACTGGAGAGGTGCTTCTCCAGCCACAGGTCAAATTTGGAGGGCTGGGCCGCCTCCTCCTCGGGGTAGAAGTCGGCGGAGTACATCAGGGCCTTGACGCCCTTGACCATGGAGTCCAGAAAGTTCACCGTACCCCGGACCAGGGGCACACCCAAGATGGGATAGCGGTCCTTGATGAGCCGCAGCTCCTCCACCTTCTCCACCAGGTTTCCCTCCTGGTCCCGCACCACAATGGCCTGCTTTTCCGGGCCCCGCATCAAAATGCCCTCGATCAGCGCCTGTCCGCCGATGCTGGTGCGGAAGGCGCAGGATTTCTTCTCTTCTGCCATGAAATTTCCTCTCTGTTTCCCCATCATATCAGGGTTTTTTGAAAAAGTCAAACGTTTGTTCTATTTTTGTCCCGGCAGGCAGATGGTGACCACCGTGCCGCCGCCCTCGGCGTTGCCGATGGTGAAGGTGCCGCCGTGGAAACCCACGATCTCATCGCACACCGCAAGGCCGATGCCGCTGCCCCGGGCCTTGGAGGTGCCCTTGTAGAATTTCTGCTTCACAAAGGGCAACTCCGCCTCTGGGATGCCGGGGCCGAAGTCCCGGATACGCACCACCTGCCACTCCCCCTCCCGGGTGACGGAGGCGGTGATCCTCTTCCCCGCGCCGCCGTGCTTGGCGGCGTTGTCCAGCACGTTGCAGAACACCTGCTTCAGCCGCTCCGGGTCTCCGGCGATCAGGGGCAGATCACCCTCCCCCATGTCGTAGGCCAGCTCGATGCCCTCCTGCCGGAACAGCTCCTGGTAGGTGAAGATGGCGTCCTCCAGCTCCGCCTGGAGGTCCACCTGCTCCACCCGCAGGGTGAACCGGCCGTCCTCCATCCGGGAAAAGTCCAGCAGCTCCTCCACCATTGTGGAAAGACGCCTGGACTCGTTAAGGATGATGCGGATACCCCGGCGCAGCTGCTCCGGGTCGCCGGTAAGGTCCTCCAAAAGCGTCTCTCCCCAGCCGTTGATGGCAGTGAGAGGGGTGCGCAGCTCGTGGGAGACGGAGGAGATGAACTCGCTTTTCATCTTCTCATTCTGGCCGATTTTCAGCGACATGTTGTTGATATTCTCCACCAGCTCTCCCAGCTCGTCTTCATACTTGTTCTCCACCTGAACGCCGTAGCCCCCCGCGGAGATGCGCTTGGTGGCCTCGGACACTACCGCCACAGGCTCCACCACGTTGTTGATAAAGAGAAGGTTGGAGATAAACACCATCGCCAGGCACAGCGCCGCCACCAGGCAGATAAACAGCACCGCCAGCATCACCTGCCGGTTCACCAGCCGCAGGGAGGTGACCAGGCGCACCACGGCTTTCACCTGCCCGTTGAAGGTCAGGGGATGGGACACCGCCAGGATCTTCTCTCCGGTCTCCGGGTCCCGGCCCTGGAAGTAGTCCATCCGGTTCTGGGTGATGGCCCGGGTGATGTCCTCCGTCCCGGGGAAGGTGCCCGCCGTCAGCCCCGTGGAGGAGGCCTGAATACGGCCGCTGGTGTTGATAAACTGGAGTTCAATACGCTCCTTGTCCTCAAAGGTATCGGTGGACTGCTGGGCCTTTTTGATATAGCTGGCGTAGCCGCCGCCCATGAAGTACTCCTCAAAGGCGCCAGACAACGCCTGGGCCTGCTTCTCCAGGCCGTCCCGCATACTCATATAGTAGTAGCTGGACACCCCCACGGAGAACAGCACCACCGTCAGCAGCAGCAGGAACAGCACCGGCATGACGGTGTTGAAAAGCCAGCGCTGCCGCAGGCCCCGGATGCGGAGGCTCTTTCCCTTTTGCAGTTTTTCTTCCATTCGGAGAGCCTCCTTCCCGGTCTTTTGATAAAATGATTTTACAGCCCCGCTGATACCCGAAACCCCACACCGTTGTAATATACGTGGGATTCTGCACATTGATTTCCCATGGAGCGCCGCTCCGCGGGAGCCCTTTTATCTCATCTGCGCGGCGGAAGTGAATTCCGCCCTGCGCCAAGGTTTTTCCAAAACCTTGTACGCGCCTTTCGGCGCGCCCCGCCGTGCGGGGCCCCGGACAATGTGCTTCGCCGCCGGTCACAGTCCCCACTTATACCCGAAACCCCACACCGTTGTAATATACGTGGGATTCTGCACATTGTCCTCGATCTTCAGCCGCAGGCGGCGGATGTTCACGTCCACGATTTTCAGCTCGCCGAAGTAGTCCCGGCCCCAGACCATGTCCAGAATCTCCTCCCGGGC
>NZ_CAJULS010000075.1 GCF_910587525.1 uncultured Oscillibacter sp.
TGCGTCCTCTTTTTTTGCCCTAGGGCAAATGAAATTTTTCTACTTATGCTCAGCTCACATAAAATATCGTCTCCAGGATCTCATCTTTGGTGATGGTGCCGAACAGCTCCCCAATGGGAAACGTATCCAGCACCTCCGCCACCGCTTCCCGGCGGAAGGCGCAGCCCTCCAGCGCGGCCGTGAGGCCATCCAGCGGCGCGACCGCCAGAAAATCGCCATAGAACACGATACCGGTAATGCGGCCCTCTTTTACCGCAGTCCGGACCTCCAGCCCACCGCCCTCAAAGCGGCGCTTGTTGGTCATGTCATATTGGGGAGAGCGGCCGTAATTCCACTCCCAAGTGTCGTATTTGGCGCATTTCAGTGCCTCCACCGCGGCCAGCTCCTCCGCCGCCAGGCTGCCGGTCACCATTCCGTTCCCGGCCAGGGTCTTTTTCAGATACTCCCAAAAGGCCCCAATCTCCATATCCGCAGACAGGAAATCCCGAATGTTGCCGATGCGGCTGCGGACGGACTGAGTGCCCTTGGACTGAAACTTCGCAGGGTCCACATTCAAAGCCCCGGCCACCATGCCGGGATCCGCGCTGAAGAGCAATGTGCCGTGGTGCAGGATACGGCCCCGCACCACCCGCTGGGCGGTGCCGGAGACCTTGCGGCCCTCCACTAAAATATCATTCCGGCCCGAGGCCTCCGCCTGGAGGCCCAGGCCCTGCAGCGCTTCCACAATGGGACGGGTAAACCGCTCCATGGTCAGCCGCTCCGCGTCGCCCACGTCGGTGATAAAGGAGTAGTTGAGATTCCCCAGGTCGTGGTACACGGCGCCGCCGCCGGTGGACCGGCGGACCACATTGATGCCGTGGGCCTCTACAAACTCCCGGTTGATCTCCGCCTCCGTGTTCTGGTTCTGCCCCACCACAATGGTGTTGTCGTTCTGCCACAGCAGCAGGTACTCTCCGTCCCGCCGGCGCTCCAGAACAAGCTCCTCAAAAGCCAGATTATAATACGGATTTTGAGACCTGGTCTCCAGATATGTTACCGCCATAAAGCACTCCTTCTGCCGGACAAAACTTGCCGCGGTCTGGCGGTCTGTTGGTCATACCATCCAACCGCACTTTTACAATACCAGCTTTATCCGAATTCGTCAAGCATCTTAAAAAAGTCTTAATGCCAAAAAAAACAGCAAATTCCCAACAGTTTGCACAAAATTATTCCATCAATTCGAATGGTCCGGATACTTTCGGGCAAAATCCTCCACGATTTTCAGATGCAGATCCATCTCCCGTTTGGCCCGCTCTTCATCCCGGTCCCGCACCGCCTCGTAAATGGCCATATGGGACTCCTGGCTCCGCCGCTGATAGTCCGGCCTGCCGAAAAAGCGAATACGGATGTCGGCAATCATGCTGTTGACCAGGTGGATCGTAGCCGCCAGCATCATATTGTGGCTGGCAATGGCCAAGGCGTCGTGGAAACGAAGATCATTCATATAGTCGTCCGGGTCGCTCTCCAGCACCCGGACAGCCTCCTCCAGCGCCGCCAGATCCTCCTCCGTCGCCCGCTGGCAGGCAA
Organism: uncultured Oscillibacter sp.; assembly: GCF_910587525.1. Lineage (GTDB taxonomy): Bacteria > Bacillota > Clostridia > Oscillospirales > Oscillospiraceae > Oscillibacter. The sequence continues at coordinate 1,567 of NZ_CAJULS010000075.1, forward strand.
GGCCCGCGATGGCCACTTCATTGACCCGGCGGAACTCGCCGAAATCGTCCTGGATGTTGGGCTTGTTGGAAATCCGGACAAAGGATATAGACCGCTGTATATAGTCCGCGTCCCGGATCACCACCTTTCGGTTGCCCCGGTTTTCAATGGCACCCAGAAACTCCAAAATGGCAAGGCACTCCCGCAGCGAGCCCCGGCCTACACCCAACATCTCCGCCAGATCCCGCTCAGAGGGAAGCTCCTCACCCACATGGACGTCGCCCCGCTCAATGGCAGAAATCAGCGTCTGCATCACCAATTCCGGTATTTTGGGCAGCGTATGTTGTTGAATTTTTTCCAGCTGCATATTGTCTCCTCCCCCCTTTTTTGGTAAGGCCATCTTACCATCAAAGTTATTTTGTGTCAACGAGAGAAGCGGCATAAAAAACGACGGTTTTGGAATTCACATCATCGAAAACTGCTGTTTTTACGTATTTTCACCATAGATACTGAATTCTATTTTATGAAATAATCCGCTTCCTCATCCAGCAAAGCCAAAAAGTCATACAGAGACTCCGCGATCTTACGGGCTGCGGAAAGATAATACACCGCGCCATCGTTGACTCCCACGTAAATCAGGCTGTCCTCATCTCCAAATGTGCAGAACGCGAGGAGGTGATTTTCCTCCAGATTTTCCCACGCGCGCATTCGAAAGGTGATATACAGGTCCTCACCGTCCTCGTCTTCCGGCTCAAAATACAGATCCAACAGCTCCCCCGGAGCGAAAACGCGGTAATGTCCCTTTTTTCCGCTGTCATCCGCACATAAAAAACCAAATCCGGTCTCCCTGTAAAACTCCATGAAATCCTTCGGGAACGCAATGGACAATTCGTCTTCGATGTCCAGAATATTCTGCCCCTCTTTGGAAAAATCGACTGGCACAAAATAGTGCCTCGCGATGCCCGATTGAACGCCGCTTCTGAAGGCGCTCCAGTCCGTGTGAACATATCTGCTCCATTTTTCAAACATTTTCATGCCGCCTCTCATTTGGTTGGAATCCCTCTTTCCGCTCCCAAACCGCCGCCCCCCCAAAGCCGCTCCAGGCGGTCCCTCCGCGTTTTCAGCTCACCGCACTCCGGGGAGAAAGCCGTCTGGCATATCGAAAAATTTCCTCCTGCACTCCGGACACTCCGCAGGGAAAACCAGCGGACAGAATTTCGGCTTGACGTACCAGATGCGGAGATGCTCCATGGCGCGCAGGCAGTCCTCCTCTTTCAGAACATCCAGCCCCCGCAGCGGCGGAGGCGCGTAATACGGAAACGCAAACCCGCAGCAGGGGCAGCGCCAGAAGAATTTTGGCGTACGCCTCAGCCCCCGGCAGACAGGGCTCAGCAAAACCGGCAGAATGAATACAGCGGCCAGGAAAGCAAAAAGCGCGCTTTCATCCAAACAGGAATCAAACGCCTCCTCGCCGCGGATGACAAGCGTACCGCACAATGCAAGCCCGCTCAATGCCATCAGAAATACGCAGCCCCACTCCAGCAGGAACAAAGCCCCCACGAAGGCGCGGCACCGCCGGAACCGGGACGGCATCCGGGGGTAGATATGCGGAAATGGCTTTTCCAGATTCTCCCGCCGCAGCTGCCAGTCCGTCATATCGTCCGTCCACCTCTTCAAAGGCCCTCACCCTGCCGCCAGACGAAGATCCCAGGGACGATCAGCGCCAGGGCGCCGCACACCGCGGCGACCCAGGAGACCCCCGCCATGGTTCCGGCGACGGCCGCCAGCCCCGCCCCCAGCCAGACGCCTCCTGTTAGGTGGTGGACGGCGTCCCAGTCCGCCCCGGGCCGCCCCGTCAGGGCAAACCCCAGGGAGACCCGGGAATCCCGGGGGCAGTCCCACATATGGGAGCCCAGGAGCAGCAGCAGAAGGCCCAGTACGCAGGGGGCTGCAAAGGGCAGGTCCCAGGCCCGCCCGGCGGACTGGAGCATCATGCCGCCGCAGAACAGCACGGAGATAACGGGAAATCCCCACCGGCCCACCAGACGGACGTGGGCCTTGGGCACGGTCATGCGCTTCTGGTTCACCAACAGCTGGTAGTGGGCCAGAAGATCCAGCACACACATCAGTCCCGGCAGGGCGAACACCACCGCCCACCGGGGCAGGGAGTCGTCCCTGCCGTCCATGCCGACCAGGCCGGTCTCCACGATCTCCGGGATCTCCTCCCACAGCCGCAGGCCCAGGATGACGGGCAAGGCGCAGCAGATCAGTGTCACCGACAGCAGCAGCCTCCCCTTGGTTTTGGACACGTGCTTGCCGAAGAGACGTGCGCCCTCCATCTCCGCCTGCCGGGAGGCGGGGTCCAATGTTTTTTTCTTTTTCTGAGCGCTCATATCGGGAGGCTCCTTTCTCCAGTTTACCGGTACAGTATACCGCAGACAACCGCTTTAGGCAAGAGATGCCCCGAAAGTTCCTTCCGCCCTGTATACCGCCAGGGCAGTTTCACCCGCCGGCATTGTAACAGACGGATTTCTGCCCATTAATTTCCTGGAGCATCCGCTGCCAGGCGGGAAAAACTGGTGCAAATCGATTTCCAACAATAAATCCGCAATTCAGCGGCCATCTGTCCATGTAGCTATTGTGCCTCTCTCAGAGAACCGGCGTCAAACGGCAAAAGCATGTATAAAGAGCAGCGGAAAGGGCCGGGTGAAAAGCCGCTTGACATTCCCGGGGGGCGGTGTTACCATCATACGAGCGCCATCCGCCTCTGCGGACGGCGGCGAATCCAGACAGAAAAGAGGAGATTCTCCATGCCCGGAGCGGTCTTTCTGGAGCTGGCGGCCTACGCCTGTGCCACCACCTTCTCCCCCGGCCCCAACAACATTCTTCTGCTCAGCTGCACCAGCAAATTCGGGCTCAAAAAATGCCTGCCGCTGATTTTCGGCATCTGGACCGGCCTTTTATCGGTCATGCTGATCTGCGGCTTCGGCTGCGCCTGGCTGGGTGAGCTGGTCCCCCAGATCGTCCCCTACGCCAAGTACATCGGCGCGGCCTACATTCTCTATCTGGCCTACCGCACCCTGCTGCGCAAGACCGGCTCCGCCGGGGAGGACAGCGCCGCCCCCCTCACCTATGTTAACGGCTTCCTCCTGCAGTTTTTGAACGTCAAGATCCTCTCCTTAGGCATCGCCGCCTACTCCGGCTACATCCTCCCCCATGGCTTCCAGGTGCCTATGATCCTGGGCTTCGCGGTTACTATGGCGGGCTGTGCCGCCACTGGGAACCTGATCTGGGCCACTATGGGCACCATGCTCTTTCCCCTGTACAAGCGGTTCAACACCGCCATCAACGTGGTCATGGCCCTGCTGCTGGTGTGGTGCGCCTGGAAAATCGTCTTCATGTAAGTGCAAAAAGGGAGCCACGCCATCAGGCGCGGCTCCCTTTTTTGCTTATGTAAGCGCTCAGTAGGCGCCCATAGCGCCGGTGCTGTCCGCCCGGAGCCTGAAGCGCTTTGTCTCCGCCTCCAGCTTGTGAACCTCCTCAAACAGATCCGCGCTGACGGCAGCGGACTCCTGACTGCTGGCGGAGTTGGTCTGGACTACGGCGGAAATCTGACCGATGCCCTCGGTAACCTGGGCAATGGACTCCGCCTCACCCTCCACCGCCTGGGCAATCTCGCCGATGGCGCTGTTAGACTGGACTACCAGCTCCAAGGTCTTTTTCAGCGTGGCGGAGACCTCCTCCACGATGTGGCTGCCCCGCTCTGTGGCCTGAACGGAGTTGTCGATCAGGTCCTTGGTGGCCTTGGCGGCCTGATCGGATTTGGCGGCCAGATTCCGCACCTCGTCGGCCACAACGGCAAAGCCCTTGCCGGCGCTGCCAGCCCGGGCGGCCTCCACGGCGGCGTTCAGGGCCAGGATGTTGGTCTGGAAGGCGATATCCTCAATGGTGGCGATGATCTTGCTGATCTGCTCGGAGGCCTTGGTAATGTCCGCCATGGCGGAGATCATCTCGTCCATCTGCTGGCTGGAGATGGTGACCTGCTCGCCGGTGAGGCGGGCGTTCTCCTGGGCGGAGGCGGCAATCTTCACGTTCTGGGCCGCGTTTTTGCTCAGATCATCCACCGTGGCGTACAGCTCCTCCACAGCGCTGGCCTGCTCCGTGGCCCCCTGGGCCAGGGCCTGGGCGCCGCTGGAGAGCTGGTCGGCATTGCTGGACACCCGCCCCTGGGCCTGGCTGATCTTGCCCAGGGCTGCGGAGATGGTGGCGGTAAAGCTGTTGAGGGAGTCCTCAATGGACTTGAAGTCCCCGATATAGGGCTGAGAGGTCCGTACATCGAAATTGCCCTGGGACAGCTGGTCCATCACAGTGTTCAGGTCCTGCACGTAGGCGTGGACCTGGGCCATGGACTTCTCCAGTGTGGCGGACAGGTCGCCCAGCTCGTTGTTGCCGTACCGGCCCAGTTCCAGGTCCAGCCGGCCCTCCTGCAGGGGGGCCGTGTTCCGGGTGATCTCCAGAATGGGCCGCACCACACGGCGCAGGACATACTGCACCAGGCTCAGCAGGCACACCAGCGCCAGCACCAGGCAGACCAGGCATAGGATATTCATCAAAAGCGTGATGTTCTCCACCGCGGCCATGCTCTCCTCGCTCATGGCCGACGCCTCCTCAATCACCTGGTCCAGCAGCCCCACCAGGGTGGTGAGGTTGGCCTGAATGGTCTCCTGATAGTAGGACTGGGCCCGGGGCGCGTTGGTCTCCAGCATCTCCAGCACCTTGACGGCGGACTCGTGGAGCTCCTTGTGCAGCGGCTCCATCTGGGCGCGGAGGGCCAGGATCTTCTCGTCGTCCGTGCCCTCCTCGCCGTAGAGCCACTGGCCCAGGACGCAGGTGGTGGGATCGATGCTGCCGGTGAAGTCCTTGCCGGCGTACAGGGCGTTGCTGAGGCCGCTGGACCACTTGTAGTGCGCCGCCTCGGCGGTCTGGGCACGGTTCAGCAGGGCGAAGGCCTCGGCGTTTTCCGCCTCGGCCCGCTTGATCCGCATGATGTTCACCGTCGTAACGACGCTGAACAGCACCACGGAGAGCAGCGCCGCGACTACCCGGTACCCAACCATCTTGTTGATGCTCTTGCGCATAGTATGACATCCTTTCTCATCATAAAATCAGGGGACAGCCTCGGCGCGGCCCCCTCTCGCCCCGCCAGGGCGGACGGGGCACCGCCTGTTGGCGGCCAGAATTTCTCTCAGTCGGTATTATATCATAATCCTGGAACTTTGCAACATAAATTCCGTGGAGGATTCTGGAAAGTTTCGATTAGAAACTGTTGACAATTCCGGCGCAATCCGGTAGTATATCTCTTCGAGCAAAAGGAAAAAAGGAGGGAGAAGTCCGCGTATGGATCTGCTGCTGACCGGCGGGGCCGTCTTTTTGGACGGACGCTTTCAAAATCTGGACGCCGCCATCTCCGGCGGCCGTATTGTTTCCGTTTCCCCCACCCTTCCAAAGGAAGGCTTTTCCGTCATTGAACTGCATAACCGTTTTCTCGTTCCAGGTTTCGTTGATGTCCACGTCCATCTTCGAGAGCCTGGATTTTCTTATAAGGAGACGGTGTTCTCCGGCACCTCGGCAGCGGCCGCCGGGGGCTATACGGCGGTATGCGCCATGCCCAACCTGAATCCGGTGCCGGATTCCATGGAGCACCTCCAAACCCAGCTGAACATCATCGAAAGAGATGCCAAGGTCCGCGTCTATCCTTACGGGGCCATCACCTGCGGAGAAAAAGGCGAGCTGCTGGCAAACCTTCAGGCCATGGCCCCCTATGTCCCCGGCTTCTCCGACGACGGCCGGGGCGTCCAGTCCGCGGACATGATGCGCGATGCCATGTCCCTTGCCAAAAAGCTGGACAGGCCCATCGTGGCCCACTGCGAGGACGAGTCCCTGCTGCAAAAGGGCTGGGCGGTCCACGACGGAGATTTCGCCCGGCGAAACGGCCTCCCGGGCAATGAGCCCGCCAGCGAGTGGCGGCAGGTGGAACGGGACCTCCGGCTGGTGCGGGAGACCGGCTGCCGCTACCACATCTGCCACGTCTCCACCAAAGAGAGCGTGGCCCTGGTCCGCGCGGCCAAGGCCGAGGGACTGCCGGTGACCTGTGAGACCGGGCCCCACTATCTGGTCCTTTGCGACGGCGACCTCTTGGACGAGGGCCGTTTCCGGATGAATCCCCCCATCCGCTCCGCCGCGGACCGGGACGCTCTGGTGGAGGGACTGCTGGACGGAACTGTGGACTGCATCGCCACGGACCACGCCCCCCACTCGGCAGAGGAGAAATCCGGAGGGCTCCGGGGCAGCCTCAACGGCATTGTGGGCCTGGAGTGCGCCTTTCCCGTGCTGTACACCAACCTGGTGGAGGCCGGCATCGTTCCCTTTGAAACGCTCTTGAACGCCATGTGCGTCAATCCCCGGCGCATTTTCGGCCTGCCGGGGGGGGCCATAGAGGCAGGCCAGATCGCCGACCTGACGGTGCTGGACCTGAACCGCCCCGGAGTCATCGACAGCGGCTCCTTCCGCTCCCTGGGCCGGGCCACGCCCTTTGACGGCTGGGGCGTCTCGGCGGCCGTGGCGCTGACCATCTGCGGCGGAGAGATCGTATACCATAATTTACAAAATCCGGAGGAGGTCCCGCTGTGAAGCAGTCAAACTTTACTGTCGCGCGCACGCACCAGCTCACCCGGGACGTTTGGGAGCTGGTCCTGGCCGGGGACACCTCCGCCATCACCGCCCCGGGACAGTTTGTCAACATTGCCCTGCCGGGGAGGTTTCTCCGCCGGCCCATCTCCGTCTGCGACTGGACAGCGGGCGAGCTGACCCTGCTGGTAAAGAAGGCCGGGGAGGGCACCCGGGAACTGGTGCGCATGGCTCCCGGCACAGAGCTGGACGTGCTCAGCGGCCTGGGGAACGGCTTCAACCCGGCGAAGGCTGCGGGAAAAAACGCCGTCCTGGTGGGCGGCGGCATCGGCATTGCGCCGCTGGTGGGTCTTGCGAGACAGATGCTGGAAGCAGGGCAATCCCCCATCATCGTATTGGGCTACCGCTCGGCGGAGGAGTCCTTCTGCCAGGCGCTGTTCGCCGCCTGGAACATGGACCTGCGGATTGCCACAGAGGACGGAAGCCTCGGCGCCAAGGGCTTTGTCACCGATCTGCTGAGGACCTTTTCGGAGGACATCTACGTCCTGGCCTGCGGGCCCACGCCCATGCTGCGCTCCATCTGCAGCCTGCCTAATGTCACCGGCGGGCAGTTCAGCTTCGAGGCCCGGATGGCCTGCGGCTTCGGGGCCTGCGTGGGGTGCTCCATCCCCACGGCAAACGGCCCCCGCCGGGTCTGCAAGGACGGGCCTATCTTCCAAAAGGAGGAGATCGTATGGTAGATCTGTCGGTCAATCTTGCGGGCGTAACGCTGAAAAATCCCATCATTCCCGCCTCCGGCACTTTTGGCTACGGCCGGGAGTTCGCAGAGCTCTATGACCTGAACATCCTGGGCTCCTTCTCCTGGAAGGGCACCACCGCCGCCCCCCGAAGCGGCAATCCCCAGCCCCGCATTGCCGAGACTCCCGGCGGAATGCTCAACGCCGTAGGCCTCCAGAATCCCGGCATAGACACCGTCATCGCGGAGGAGGTCCCCAGCATTGCCAAAATCTTTCACGGGCCGGTGATTGCCAACATAGGGGGCTTTACGCTGGAGGAATACGCCGAGAACTGCCGGAAGCTGGAGGATGTGGAACAGGCGGCCATTCTGGAGGTCAATATCTCCTGCCCCAACGTCCACGCCGGGGGAAAGAACTTCGGCTGCGACCCCAAAGCCGCCGCGGAGGTCACCCGGGCGGTGCGGGCCGTGACAAAGAAGCCAGTTTTCATGAAGCTGACCCCTAACGTCACCGACATCGCGGAAATCGCCCGGGCCTGCGAGGCTGAGGGCGCCGACGGCCTGTGCCTCATCAATACCCTGCTGGGCATGCGCATCGGCCTGAACACCCGCCGGCCCATCCTGGCCAACTGCACCGGAGGCCTCTCCGGTCCCGCTGTCTTCCCGGTGGCGGTGCGGATGGTGTGGGATGTGTATGAGGCGGTAAAGATCCCCATCATCGGCTGCGGCGGCGTGGACAGCGCCGAAACCGCGGCGGAGATGATGCTGGCGGGAGCCGCCGCCGTGGAGGTGGGGGCCGCCAACCTGAAAAACCCCTGTGCCTGCAAGACCATCATTGAAACTCTGCCAGCCGTCTGTGAGCGGCTGGGCGTGACAAAAATTTCTGAACTGACAGGAGGCGCGCACCATGGCTAACGACGTGATCATCGCCTTGGACTTTCCCGCCAGAGAGGAGACCCTGGCCTTTCTGGACCGCTTTCCAGACGGAGAGAAGCCCTTCGTAAAGATCGGCATGGAGCTCTACTATGCCGAAGGGCCTACCATTCTCCGGGAGATGAAGGCCCGGGGACACAAAATTTTCCTGGATTTGAAGCTCCACGACATTCCCAACACGGTAAAGCGGGCCATGGCCGTTCTCTCCCGGCTGGACGCGGACATGGTGAACCTCCATGCCGCCGGGGCGTCGGAGATGATGAAAGCCGCTCTGGAGGGCCTCACCCGGCCCGACGGAAGCCGCCCCATCCTCATCGCCGTCACCCAGCTGACCTCCACCGGCGCCGCGGCCCTGAAGGGCGAGCTTCTCATCGATACCCCCATGGCGGAGACGGTGCTCTCTTACGCCCAAAACGCCGCCCGGTGCGGCCTGGACGGCGTGGTCTGCTCCCCCCTGGAGGCAGCGCTGGTGAAAGAGCGCTGCGGCGAAAACTTCCTCACCGTCACCCCGGGCATCCGCTTTGCCGGCGGCGACGTGGGAGACCAGAAGCGGATCATGACGCCGGAAAAGGCCGGAAAGAGCGGCTGCGACTACATCGTGGTGGGCCGTCCCGTCACCCAGGCGCCGGACCCGGTGGATGCCTACCGCCGGGCGGTGCGGGAATTCCTGGGGTAATGCGTCCATTCCTGTTTTTTCCGGTATTGCTCCTGTTTTTTCTGGCTGGCTGCGGCACGCAGGAGGCGGCTTCACCGGATTCCCCTGCGTCCCCGCAGGCCGTGCACGGCACTGTCCGGTACGACTCCGGCAACACGGTCAGCCCCTGCCGGATCAGCGACTACTATGTCAATTCCAATGAGGGCATCTATGTGTTCGTGGACTATCCCGACTACTACCAGGCCGGTGGGAATGAAATTGCGGAGCTGATCCGTCAGGCCGCGTACAACGGGTGGACCATGGGGGCTCTCACGGAGCGTCCAAACACCACCGTCACCGTGGATTATGAGGTCACGCGGAACGACGCGCGGTATTTTTCAGCGGCGTTTCTATTCTGCTCCATGACCCAGGGCGGCGCGTATCCGGTCTCCAATGAGTACGCCGTGACCATTGACCGCACAACGGGCGAACCCGTTCTGCTCTCCGATCTTCTGAGCTTTGACGGTCCCCAGGATCTGGAGCGGCTCATCCCAGAGGCGTTCACGGCCCTTGGAAACTGGTTTGACCTGCCTCCCCTGGAGGAGCTGGCATCCCGGTACACGGACTCTCTGACCTATGACGAGAGCAAAAACTTTTATCTGACGGAGGACAGCCTGTGTCTGATCGTCTCCGACGGCAGGTATCATTATGTCCTGGAGGCTCCGCTGTCGTCCCTGTCCCTTTCATCGGAACCATAAAGAAGGAGGATTTTTCATATGACCCTGGAACAGACCATTGCCCACGACCTGCTCTCCATCGGAGCGGTCTTTCTCCGGCCCGATGAGCCCTTCACCTGGGCCAGCGGCATCAAAAGTCCCATCTACTGCGACAACCGCCTGACCCTCACCGCCCCCGCCGTCCGCACCCACGTGGAGGAGGGGCTGGCGGACCTGATCCGAAGGCACTACCCGGAGGCGGAGGTCCTGATGGGCACCTCCACCGCAGGCATCGCCCACGCCGCCATCGTGGGCCATCTCATGGGCCTGCCCATGGGTTATGTCCGCTCCGGCAGTAAGGACCACGGCCGCCAGAACCGCATTGAGGGCAGGCTGGAAGCTGGA
>NZ_CAJULS010000076.1 GCF_910587525.1 uncultured Oscillibacter sp.
ATGGTCTTCCGAATCTCTGGCGGATATTTATAGAAAACGCTCAAAACTTCCCGGTTTATCTAATATTGAATCTTTCCGGAATATGCGCATAGACCGCCACTGCATTGAACTCTCGGGCCAGCTTTTCAGAACTCCCGGCATAGGGCTTACTATGGTTTGGTAAATATTTTGCTCGACAACCATACTCGATACTTCCATCTCTTGCCCGCCGGGTTATTCCCCAATCCAAAGCAATACTGCTAGGTCGAGCAGGCTTTTCGCAGTTTATTATATCTGCGGCATTTGACAAGGCCTCATAAGTCCGTCGTTTACACGAAATTTTTTGGGGGGCTCGAAGCTGTACCAATCGGCCTTGTTTGAAAAGCGGTGGATCTTTTCCACTGTGCCGCACTCAGAATTCTTGAAATACACAGCGTATTCCTGCGATTTTTGCCTTCTCAACGGCAATTTTGGCCCATAAGTTCCCATATTTCGGTTATTGGTACAGCTTCTAAGAATATGTGGTCGCCAGACCGTTTCGCTGCGCCTTGAGGTGCGGACAATATCACGCCCTTATAGGGCAAGTGCAGTCCTCCCGTTATACGGGTGGTCCTGACTTTCCTGATTCACTTTACTCAGTTCCAAAGGCCGCCTGAAGCGTCTCCACGTCCCGTCTGGCCAGATCGACCGGGTCCTCTCCCCCACAGGTCAGGTTAGGCCGGTAGTAAAAATTCTCAGAGATAATCCAGCCGGAATACCCAATTTCCTGGATGGCCTCCACGGACTCCCGGAACTCAGTGATGCCCTGCCCCAACAGAACGATGGGTGTCTCCACCGTAATATATCCGTCCTCATTGGGACGAGACTCCTTCATATGGAAGTGGTCTATGCGCTCCTTCCCCAGTGCGCGGATCAGGTCCGCCGGCTTTCCGGTTCCATACATCATTGGATTATGCGTATCAAAGCAGAGCGTTACCCTGCCGCCCAATCCATCTAGAAACGCCACATGCTCCTCCAAGGTCATGTCTGTCTCCATAGCGATATTGACCCCATAGGCATCCGCAATCTCCGCGGCACAGCGTTCCATCTCAAATACGTGCCGGCGCTTTGCCGCCGTGTTCATACGCATCCCGTCCACAATGACTGTGGGAATTCCCATCTGATGTGCCGCAATAATTCCCTTCTCAATGCTCTCCCGGCAGATTCTCCCCTCCGGCGAGTCGGGACTGTGCCGGACATATCCCTGGTGGCCCAACGTGTACAGATGGATGGACAGCAGCTCAATGCCATACTTGGACGCAGCCTCCAGATAGTGCTCTTGTACACGCCGGTCCGTCAGCGGATAGGCGTGCAGGGATCCTCCTGCATCCCCCAGCTGCATACCGGTAAAGCCGGCCTCGCGGGCCATTTTCAGCGCCAGCGCGCCCCAGCAGGGAAAGCTCCATTCACACGCTCCAAACTTGAATCCGCTCATATCATATCCTCCCCGGCTGATTTTGTTTTGCTTTGAAATGCTGTTTGCAGAGCGTGGACATCCCTGTGGGCCAGCGACACATAATCCTCCCCCGGAGCTTGGAGTTTAGGATGGTAATACGGCGTATCCGAAAAAATCCACCCCGTGTATCCCGTGTCTTGAACGGCCTGCGCTGCCTCCGCGAAGCGCGCGATTCCCTGTCCGAGCAGGCTCGCCTCCTCTGTGGCAGGAAAGCCCTCTTTGTCGGGGGGGAAATCCCGTACCCGAAAGTGGTCCACTGGTTCTGCTCCAAAGGAACGAATCAGGTCCGCAGGTATATCGGAAGTGCAGATAAGCGGCGTGTAGGTGTCCATCGCCAGCTTCACTTTTCCATCAAAGGTATCCAGCAGCAGGCGCACCGCATCTGGAGCCAGGTCGGTGGATACCGCGATCCGAATGCCATGGCACTCGCCCTGTTCCACCGCGTAGCGCAGGTTTTCCAGGGCATATTGGTTCTGGGCTGTACCAAAGGTCCCCTTCACCGCAATCGTAATGGAGGTAATTCCCATCTGCTCCGCGGCGGCTACCCCGCTCCGGATGCTCTCCAGGCACTGTCCACCCTGCGGCGTGTTTTTGCTGTATTTTATAAAGCCCTGATAGTCCAGGGTGTACAGATAGATCGAGACAAGCTCCATTTGCCAGGAAGCCGCCGCCTCCAGATAATCCTCCTGTACACGACGGAAGGTCAGGGGGAAGGAATCCTTTCTTCTGAGATCCAAGCCATACCGCTCGTACTCCACATAACCGCTGTTTCCCGGATGTGGTTGAAGATATCCCCCGGCATCTGCGAGCTGTAGCCCCTCAAAGCCCGCCTCATGCGCCATTTGCACTGCCAGAGCACCCCAGCAGGGAAATGTGTGTTCACAGGCGCCAAACCGATATGCTTTCATATAGAACCTCCTTAATTGATTCGTAAAACTCCCAAATATGAACGAAGCCCTGTCAATCCTCCCAAAAGTCCCGAAATCAAATGGGCAGTGTTGATAAACAGGCCGAACTGTGTTATAATAATTAAAAAATCATTATTTTAGCTTGATTTGCGCCGCTCATGAGGCATCCGAAAAAGGCGTATCTCCATGAGAGGAACCGAGTTTGTACCATAACATATCAAACGCCGCGCTGGGGTTTTCCGGCGGCATGTGGCGGCGGTGTATCGAAGGGGTGAGCCTTGTTGGATATCCGGGAGCTAAAGTATTTTGCTCAGATTGCGTCCTCTGCCAGCTACTCCGCAGCGGCAGAAAAGCTGTACATCTCCCAGCCCGCGCTGAGCAAGGTTATTCAGAAAATGGAAAACGAGCTTGGGTTCAAGCTGTTCTACACCTGCCAGCGCCAACAGAAGCTGACAGAGGCCGGCCATCGTCTCTACGAAAAAGCCCTGCGGGTCATCAGTGAGTACGACGGCATCGCCAACGCAGTCCAGCTGGATGAGGACGCCTATCAGGGTCAGGTTTTCCTGGGCTTTCCGGCTGTGGCAGGCACCTGCTTTTTCTGTGAGCTGATTGCCGAGTTCTCCAAAGCCTATCCGAATATCAAGCTGTGTATTAAGGAGGGCGGCGCCCAGCGGATCATGGCCGATGTGGAGTCCGGTACTTTGGATATCGGGTGCGCTGTCATGCCGGTATCCGAAGAGCGGTTTGAGCTCTGGCCCTTTGTGCGGGACATCTCTCGCCTTGTGGTCAGCGACGTCCACCCGCTGGCGGACAAACGGCGGATTACCCTTCCGGAACTGAAAGACGAATTTTTTGTGCTGCTGGGCACAGAGTTTTCCACTCACCACGACATCTGCGCCGCGCTACGCGATGCGGGTTTTGAGCCAAAACTCCGGCTGCTCTCCACGCAGTGGGACTTCATCATCCAGCTGGTGCGGCTGAATTACGGAATCTCCTTCCTTCCGCAGTCCCTCTTTCAGCGATTCTCTTACCCGGATATCCGCCTGCTGGAGGTGGACCATCTGATGCGGTATCAAGACCTTGTCCTGATCACCAAAAAGAAACGCTATCTCTCCAGAAACACAGTGTGCTTCATTGACTTTGTCAGCGAACGGATGCGTCAAAAGGGCTTTGCCTCCATAGCGGGCCAGACCGGCCGGCTGTTTCCGGAAGCCGCACGATGAGGAGGCGCTGCCTTGGATATTCATGAGTTAAAATGCTTTGCGCAGGCCGCAAAGGACGGCAGTTACTCTGTTGCCGCCGCAAAGCTGTGCATTTCTCAGCCAACCCTCAGCAAAATTATCCAACGGATGGAAAGCGAGCTGGGAACGGAACTTTTTTACACTTTTCAGCACCGGCAGCGGCTCACCGATGCCGGAGAGGCCCTGCTGAAAAAGGTCCTCCGCGTAATCCATGAGTATGACAGCATTACAGAATCTCTGCACCTGAACGACCGTGCCTGTCAGGGACAAATTTTTGTAGGCTTCCCTCCCATAGCGGGAATTTGCTATTTTGGAGAACTGATTGCCTCCTTTTCTACGCAATACCCCGGCATCAAGGTCTGCGTCACAGAGGCTGGCAGTCAGGATATTATGGACGCCGTGGAATCTGGCGCACTGGATGTCGGCTGCGCCAGCGCACCGGTCCCGGAGGATAAGTTTGACCACGTTAAATTTATACATGACAGCTACTGTTTGGCGGTCAGCAGCCATCATCCTTTATCCAGGCGGGATGCGGTCTCTGTGGGCGAGCTGAAAAACGAGACTTTTATCGTCTCTGACAGCAGCTTTTCCACCTACCACTCCATGCGCTATGCCTGCCGGGAGGTGGGATTTGACCCCAAGATTGCCCTGTATTCCGCCCGGTGGGACTTTATTGTCCAAATGGTCCGGCTGAACTATGGAATTTCTTTCCAGCCCCGCTCAATTTTCAAGCGGTTCTCCTTTCCAGATATTCATCTTCTGGAGGTTCGGCATCCGATCATGGACCACTGGCTGGAGCTGATTACGAAAAAGAATGTCTACACCTCCAGGGGGGTCAACTGTTTCATCAGCTTCGCCATGGAGCGGATGGAACAGGACCCCGACGCTTCGGCGCTCGTATCTCCGCTGGCCAGGCGAATTGATTGATTTTGAAAGAGGCCGCCGGCTGCATCTGGCGGCCCTCTTTTTTTATTCCCCGCCATTGGGCTCGATGATGATCTTGATAGAAGCAGGGTCCGCCCAATTCAAATCCAGCGCTTCGAAATATTGTTCCAGTGGGAACGTATGTGTAATGGAGAGCTCCGGATCGATCTTTCCGGCAGCCATGGCGGCAAGACATTTGCTGAAGCTATGGTGCTGGAAGGTACTCCCGATGTAATTCAGTTCCTTGCGGACAAACAGTCCCATATCCAGCGAAACCGTTCGCTTCTCCGTGGCAGGGAAGGAGTAATTGGCGAAGGTTCCCCCCGCTTTCAGCAGGGAAATACTGCGCTCAGACAGCTCCGCGTTTCCAATGGTGTCGATGATATAGTCCAGCCCGTGAGGGAAGCGTTTCCGCAGGATCGCCTCATGGATGCTGAAGTCGCTGGGATCTGCCAGAATGGTGGACACCCCCCGGCTGGCGATACGCTCCAGCTTGTTCATCTGGCAGTCCAACGCCGTCACGGTACCGGCCGCAGTCCCCTTTGCCAGTTGGGCCATCAAATTTCCGCTGGCGCCGCAGCCCAGGATCAGGACGTCCGCGGAGCAGGGAATCTCACACCGCTCGATGCACCGAAAACAGCAGCCCACAAGCTCTGTTAAGGCTGCCGCCTTGAAAGAGACATTATCGGGAATGGCATAGACATGGCTCTCATTCACGGCGACCAGCTCCGCCATGGCACCGTTGACACTGTGGCCAATGGCCTGATAGTCCTCGCAAAAGGAGAATTCTCCACGCTGACAGTGGTAGCACGTCCAGCACGGCATCCCATTGTCCGCCGTGACCCTGTCCCCCGGCTGGAAACGGCGCACCTCTTTGCCTACCCGCTCCACAACACCGGAGAATTCATGCCCTGGAATGACCGGGTAGCGGCCCAAAACCGCGCCGTTCCGGTCATGGCTGGTATCCGCCGGTTTACAGATGCCGCAGGCCTTGACGCGGATCACCACCTGATGATCTCCGCAGACCGGCTCCGGCATCTCGATGATACCTCCGTTGACACGGCCCGGCTTTTGATAGAGCAATGCTTTCATATCGATGTCTCCCCCTCTTTATTGAATCAGAGCCTGAAGCGCCTCCTCCGGCATGGAGGCGCGGGGCCCGACGACACGGCTGCCCACCTCAAAGGTGATGCCAAGCTCCTCCCGCATATCGAAATAGGCAAAGTGCCGCCCAAGGAAGTACCCCTCCATCAGGGGGGTCTTCCCCACCTCTTCCCGCAGAAACCGCAGACCCTCCTCCCGGTTTGCCAGGCGAATATTCAAGTGGTGAATCCCCGGACCGTGCTCCTCTAAAAAGTCATTGATTGGACCGCCGGCGCTCCCCTCCACCGGGGCGAACATCTCAATATCCATACCGCCCATAAAGAAGTTCGCCTGCTGATAGGCATATTCACCCTGGACGCCGTGATAGATCTGCGGTTCCAGCTTGCCCTCGTGAATCAGCTCCAGCGACTTGCCAAAGGTCAGGGAGCTTTCGTCAATCCCCAGCCATCTGCGCATCTGCGCCAAGCCCTCTTCCAGATCCCGCACAACTACGGCTACCTGACAGACCAGATCCAATTTCAGCTTTGTCATAACCGGTAACTCCTTTCACAGCCGAAGGCGGTAGACCATTTCAGCCTCCGCCGGTGTAAACGGCACATAGCTGGCGGTCAAAAGCCTTTGCTTTGTCTGGAAAATACTCTCGACGAAGGGAGCAATGTCCGCTTCGGTCATTCCGGCTTCCCGAAGCCTCCGGGGCGGGCAGAGCTGATTCAGCAGGCGTTCCAGCCCGGCAAACGGAGCTGCCGTATCCAAGCCAGTTCTGCGCAGCGCCGGAATCAAGAGCTGCCGCAGTTCTTCCAACAGCGGGCCGTCCGCCGCCTCTTCATAATGTGTAAACACCGCTGTCAGAAATTGACAGATAGCCTCTCCGTGGGGCATCTTACAGCGCTCCCCAACGGGATAGGCCAGCGCATGGACAGGCCCGGCTCCGCCGTTGTTGACGGCCATACCGGCAAGGCAGCTGGCCGTTAGAAACTGCTTTTCCAAACCGGCCCTGGCAGCTTCCCCGCTCAGAGTCAGGGCGGCGTAACCGTCCATCAGAAGCGTAATAGCGCGTGCTCCCATGGCGCGTGCCATCTCATTTCCTCCAGTGGCGGAGACATAGGATTCCATGGCGTGTCCCAGCGCGTCCACCGAGCAGTGAATGAACGTGCGCCAGGGCAGGCCGGAGAGCAGCTCCGGCACCAGCACCGCATGGGCCGCAGATAACTCCGGCGCCAGCACGCCCATTTTCAGGCCGGTATCCTCCATGGTGACGATTCCGCCGAAGGTGACCTCGCTGCCGGTTCCGCAGGTGGTCGGCAGAGCAATGAGCTCCTTATCCAATATCAGAGGAATTGTCTGCTCCATGACCCTCCGGCAGGGATAGGCGTTTTTGACACATAGAATCTTGGCGGTGTCGATGACGCTCCCTCCGCCCATGGCGATCACGCGATGAACCGGGAGTGCAGCGATGTCCTGCAAAATAGCGTCGATCATGCTCTCTGTAGGCTCGCCGGGGCCGTATTGGTCCTTTAGCAGCACCTGACAGGAGAGGGACCGCGCAGACCTCTCGTATAACACGCTCTCCGTAAAAAGCAGATCGCCCTCCCCCACAGAGAAAGCCTCTGCAAAGTCATAGAATTTTTCAAAACAGCTGACTACAGGCCGCACGCAAAACATCTGCACTGTGCATCCCCCCCTCAAATGGTAAAACCCCGGGCATTCCGCGGCCCGCAGGGGCCAACCATACGGTCCCACAGCGTCATGGAAAAGCCCATCTCTTCCGTAAAGTCAAACAGCTGATAATGCCCTTCTTCCAGGATCATCTCACAGGCCGGACGGAGCCCCGCCGCAGCGTACTGCTTCAGCAGCTCCGCCTGTTCCTCCGCGTAGATACCCAGATGGTGAAAGCCCTGCCCGTGGGCCAGAAGGCTGTCGGAGTATGGGTCACCTCCCTGTTTGTTCAGCGGTTCTATCAGCACCATATCAATCCCGCCCAGATCAAACCGTACCGCTTTAACCGGACATGGCACCTCCTTGCCGTGATAGAGGCAGCAGGCCTGGGATATCTGATTGGAGGCATCCTTGATGGACTCCCAGCAAAAATCAACCAGTCTTTTCCAGCTCTCAAGAGTGGTCTCCAGCGCATGGACGACACAAACCACTTGAAAAATCTGTTTTTCGGTACGGTTCATGGCATATACTCCTTTTCTGCTTTTACAAAAAACCGATCACGCGTCCGCGCATCGGTTTTTTGTAAGCATATCATGTTATTTAGGCCTTGTTTGATCAATGGCAAAATACCCGACGGCGCGAGATTTTTTTGCCGGTCAAGGCGATTTGAGGCCGCTATATTTTGCGCATGGCAGGGAAAATCAACGCGGAGCGGCGGAAAAAGGTCCGCCGGCCCGCGTTATTTTAGCAGTGCGGGCAGCCATGTAGACAGGCCGGGAATAAACATCATCAGAATCAGCACTCCGGCGCAGCAGCCGAGGAACGGCCAAATGTAGTGAACGACCTCCACATACTGCGTCTTTTTCAGCTTAGTGGTCACGAACACATTGACGCAGAAAGGCGGGGAGATGGCGCCCATGCACAGGTTCACCAGGATAATGCCGGCCATTTGCACCTGATTGATGCCATAGGCATCCGCGATGGGAGTCAGGAGCGGCACAAACAGCAAAATGGCGGCGTTGCTGTCGATGAACATTCCGCAGATAATGAACAGCACATTGACGATCAGCAGGAACACGATGGGGGAACTGATATTTTCCGTAATGAGGACAACCAGCTGCTGGGAAATGCCGGAAAAAGCGATGGCCTTGCAGGCCACGTTGGCAAAGGCCATAATCAGCAGAATCACACCGGTAAGGCTGATGGTGAACATCATCATATCCCTCAGGCTGCCGGAAACGCTCTCCGGCCTGGTCTTCCGCCGGATAAAATAGTAAATCAGGCCATACAGGGCGGAAATGGCGCCGGCCTCGGTTGCTGTGAAGATGCCGCCATAAATTCCGCCGAAGATAATCACCGGCATCAGCAGCGCCCAAAAGGCGTTCTTGGTGCTCACACCGATGTGTTTGACGTACTGGCTGATAACGAAAGGCTCTTCCACCTTGGGTTCAACCTTAATTCTGTGAAAATAGTTTACAATACTGAACAAAGCCGCCAGCAAAATCCCCGGAATCAGCGTACACATCCATGCGTCGGCTATGCTGATGCCGGAGGCGGTCGCATAGATAATGCCGGTCATGCTCGGGGGAATCAAAACCCCCAGGAAGCCGGCGGACGCCATCAGCGCCGCCTGATAGGCCGGCTCATAGCCCCTTTTGTCCATCTCAGGGAACACGATCTTGCCAATAGCGGCAATGGTGGCCTGGGTGGACCCTGTCAGTGCGCCGAACAGCGCACAGGCAAACACAGCTACCGTTCCGGTGCTCGCCCGGACCCGGCCCACAAATGCGTCGATGAAATTGAAAATGCTTTTGGAAATACCGGAGTATTCCATAATTGCGCCTGCGAACAAAAAGAATGGGATGGCCAGCAGGGAGAAGTTGTCCAGACCGTAAAACGCGGTCTGGGAGAAGCTGTTCATGGAATAACCATAGACCGTGAACACCACCGCGCCGCCCAGGCCGATTCCAAACGCCACCGGAACCCGGAGCAGCAGTGAGGCGGCAAGAAACACAATGAGAAATAGAACCAATACCTGCATCTCTCACGCCTCCTCTTCCTCAATCGCCGCCGCGGGCTTTTCAGCGCCAAACCAATACTCCCGGGGCAGCAAAATATTGAATATCGTGTGCAGAATAATTAGGCCGCAGCCGATGAAAACAAATGTCATAGGCAGCGTCATTTTGAAGCCCATTGTGTTGGAGACTGTGCCCATTTTCCCGATCTTCTGCATATAGATCCAGAAATAATGCGTGAAGAAGATCATAACGCCCAGTACGATGACCTGTCCGATTCGGTCTACCACGTTGAGGATATGGATCATATTTTTCAGACCGTATCAAATATCGGCATTATACCCGTCATCGCCATTGAAGACGCAGCGAAAGCGGTCCCCCTGGCCAGGGCTCTGACTGCCGGCGGCCTCCCCGCCGCCGAGGTCACCTTCCGCACTGCCGCCGGCGAGGAGGCCATCCGCCAGATTGCCCGGAACTGCCCCGAGGTACTGGTGGGCGCGGGCACCGTGCTGAACCTGGACCAATGCGACCGGGCCATCGCCGCCGGGGCAAAGTTCATCGTCTCCCCCGGCTACAACGAGGCGCTGGTAAACCACTGCGTCGAGAAAAACATCCCCGTCTTCCCCGGCTGCGTCAACGCCTCCGACATGACCCGGGCCGTCAATGCCGGGCTGAAGATCGTCAAGTTCTTTCCCGCCGAGCAGTCCGGCGGCGTGGCCTTCCTAAAGGCTTTGGCCCCGGTGCTGCCGCTCAGCTTCATGCCCACAGGCGGTGTAAACACCAAGAATCTGATGGACTACCTGTCCTTTGACCGCATCACCGCCTGCGGCGGCACCTGGATGGTGAAAAAAGATCTGATCGAGGGCGAGAAGTGGGATGAGATCACAACCATCTGCAAAGATGCCGTGAAAACCATGCTGGGCTTTGAGCTGCGGCATATCGGCCTCAACTGTGCCGATGAGGAGAACGCTGAAAAGACCGCCCGGGCTTTCTGCGCCCTGTTCGGGCTGGAGTACAGGCCGGGCAATTCCTCCATCTTTGCCGGCTCCGCCGTGGAGTGCATGAAGCGGCCGTTCCTTGGCGAAAAAGGCCATATCGCCATCGGTACCAACAGTGTGGACCGGGCCATCTACCACCTGGGCCTCCAGGGCGTGGAGTTTGACGAGTCCACCCGCAAGACGGACGGCAGGGGCAGGACCAAGGCCATTTATCTCAAGGACAGCATCGGCGGCTTCGCCATCCATCTGGCGGGGAAATAAGGAGGAGAGTCAATATGGCTAAAGTTGTTACCTTCGGCGAGCTGATGATCCGGCTCCAGCCCTACAACTACGAGCGCTTTGTCCAGGCGGATCACCTGGAATTCAGTTTCGGCGGCGGCGAGGCCAACGTGGCCGTCTCCCTGGCCAACTACGGTCTGGACGCCGCCTACGTCACCAAGCTCCCCGCCCACGCCATCGGGCAGGCCGCCGTCAACTCCCTGCGCCGCTATGGCGTGGACACCTCCCTGATTGTCCGGGGCGGCGACCGGGTTGGCATCTACTTCAACGAAAAGGGCGCCTCCCAGCGGGGCAGCGTCTGTATCTATGACCGGGCCCACTCCGCCATTCAGGAGGCCGCTGCCGCCGACTTTGACTGGAACAAGATTTTTGAGGGCGCGGAGTGGTTCCACTTCACCGGCATCACCCCGGCTCTGGGCCCCAATGTGGCCGACATCTGCCGGGAGGCCTGCAAGACCGCCAAGGCCAAAGGCGTCAAGATTTCCTGCGACCTGAACTACCGGGGCAAGCTGTGGACCCGGGAACAGGCCCGGGCGGCCATGACCGACCTGTGCCAGTACGTAGACGTGTGTATCTCCAACGAGGAGGACGCCAAGGACGTCTTCGGCATCGAGGCCGAGGCCACCGACATCACCGGCGGCTCTTTAAACCACGAGGGCTACAAATCCGTGGCCAAGCAGCTGGCCGGCAAGTTCGGCTTTGAAATGGTGGCCATTACTCTGCGGGAGAGCCACTCCGCCTTTGACAACGGCTGGAGCGCCATGCTCTACAACGTGGCCAAGGACGAGTACTGCTTCTCCAAGAAGTACGAGCTGCACATCATCGACCGGGTGGGCGG
>NZ_CAJULS010000077.1 GCF_910587525.1 uncultured Oscillibacter sp.
GCACAGGGCCATGAAGTGGCCGACGTGCAGAGAGTCCGCTGTGGGGTCAAAGCCGATATAGAATACTGCCTTACCGTTGTCCACCAGCTCCTTGATCTCCGCCTCATCAGTCACCTGGGCGATGAGGCCACGGGCCCGCAGTTCCTCGTAACAGGTCATGTTGTGTCTTCTCCTTTTGTCAAATCAAATTCGCCCTCTGTCCCGGGCCGGGACAGAGGGCGAAACAGGTTCGCGGTACCACCTCTGGTTCACCGCCTCCTCACAGAGACGGCCTCAGGCCGTGCCAACACACGACAGCGCGGTAACGGGCGCACCCGGAGCACGCCTACTGGGCCATAAAGCCGTTGGGGTGCCGGCTCTGAGGGGTATTCTCCGTCCGGCCCTCTCCCCTTTTCAGCAAAACAGGGGCTCTCTGCGCAGCGCCTATGCGGATACTCTTCCTCTTCATCGCCGTATACACGTGGGATTATAAAGGATGAACACCAGTTTGTCAACAGGTTTCTTCCATCCTCCCGGTCTCTTCGGTCTCCTTTAAATTGCCACGCCTGATATAAATGCTTTCAGA
This sequence comes from uncultured Oscillibacter sp., assembly GCF_910587525.1. GTDB lineage: Bacteria > Bacillota > Clostridia > Oscillospirales > Oscillospiraceae > Oscillibacter. The sequence continues at coordinate 566 of NZ_CAJULS010000077.1, forward strand.
CAGCTTGCTCCATATCGTGTCCTCCCATATGCTTGTATGCTTGCTGCTGCGAATCTTAAAATGTCTGGTCTGCCATGCGGATGCCACTCTTTTGTCCTTCATCTCCGCCTTCCTGTCTCTGACGGTTTCTTCCTGAAAGAGGCGGCAGGCCCACAGGCCTGCCGCCTCTTTTTACCATGGGATAAACTGGATGTTGGCATCCACCCGGCCGCCAATACCGGCGATGGAACAGTTGCTGGTGAACTGCCAGTAATCCATCTGGTAACGGATGGTGGGGTACAGCTTCTCCGAGGAGTCGCTCTTGTACTCCGGATACCAGCTGAGATATGGGGCGATGGCACCTTGGTCATATTTGACATAGCTGACATAGGTCCCCGCATAGATCATGGGTGTGTAGCCCGCCTCCGCGATCCGCTTGCAGAAGGCAACGGCGCAGGCGGTGGCCATTTCCGGCGTGGTACCGTAGACCCGGTATGTGGAATCGTGCATCTCCCAGTCGTAGGCTACAGGGCCATTGATCTCGTGGTCCCGCAGCAGCTCGATGACAAAGTCCGCCTCCTCAATGGCCTCTTCCACGGTGATGGCTTGGGCAAAGAAATATACGCCGGTCTCAATGCCCGCCGCCATGGCCCCGTCGATGTTCCGGGCGTAGTAGGCGTCTGCGTTAATGCCGCCGCTGGAGTAACCCCGCAGGCCGATGCGCACCATGGCGAACTCCACACCGTCGGCGGCTACGGCCTCCCAGTCGATTGTCTCATTTGCGCTGGCCCGGTTCTGGTATGCAGACACGTCGATTCCGAAACGGGTGCGAAAACGGTTCCCGGTGTAGATCAGGCGGTCCCCGGTGTCGTTCCACATGAAGTCCCCCTGATAGAGCTGGATGGGCTCCGCGTCGGCGTAGACGGGGATCTGCCGCTTGTCGTACTCAAAAGTCTCCCCAGTGGTGATGCCCGGGGTGTAGACCTCACTGGGCTGGATACCGGGCCCCGCCGGTGTCACTGGTATCACCGGCGTCTGAATCTCCCCTGGCTGTGCGGGGTCCGTGGGCACTACCTGGAACACCGTGGGCTCCACACCGCTGAAATTCCGAATGGCCCCCTGGACTGCCACGTTATTCAGCGTCACAGGCCCGGAGATACCGGGAGCCAGGATCAGATCGCCGGTAACCGTCATATCCGACAGAGATGCGCCGCTCTCAGCATTGATCATCAATGTGCCGTTCACATCGGCAGAGTAGTTCACCGGCTCCTGCACCAGCACCTGGATCATGTTGTTCAGGATACTGACGATCTCCGCCCGGGTGATGGGGGTCTGGGGACGGAAATAGCCGTCCTGGCTGTCGGTGATGTAGCCGCGGGCTGTCATCTCCGCCACCGGTCCCTGGGCATACTCCGCGAACTGCTCCGCGTCCAGATAGGGCAGGCTTACCGTGAGGGCATCAATGCCGAAAGCCCGGGCGATCATAGTCACCGCCTGCTGGCGGGTGATGGTGTCCGAGGGAAGGGCCCTTCCATTGTTGCCCAAGTATATCCCGGCGGCGTTGAGCTTCAGGATCGCCGATTCCCAGTAGGTCCCCGCCGTGTCGGAAAAGGTCTCCGCCGGGGCCTGGACCTGGAACTTCAAAAACCGGTCCAGAATGCCGGCAAAGGCTCCCCGGGTGATGGAGTTGTCGGGACGGAAGGTTCCGTCCTCGTACCCTTGAATGATCTGGTACTCCTCGCTCCACTTGGCGATGGCTTCCGCGGCCCAGTGGGCCTCGGTGTCAAAGAAGGCGGCGGAGACCGGGGTCATAGCCAGCGCCCCCGCCAGCGCCGCGGCCAGAAGGCGTTTTGGAAGTCGAATGTGCATGGCGGCAGTTCCTCCCTGTCGAAATATGTCGGCACGAAATGAAAAAAACACCGCGGCTCCGGAAAGAGCCGCGGTGTTATGTCACCTTTAGGCGCCGTTTCCTCATTATACCGGAAAAATTACGCAGGGTCAATATCTCTTTCCGGCTTATTTCTTCCAAACTTTACGTTTGGAAGAAATAAATACCATCTTTGGGGGCCGCAGCCGCTTACGACAGCGAGTGGAACGGCTTCAATCATGCCATAAAACGCCGTCAAAAACTGGTAAACAGTGCGTCCAGATAGGCAAACCGCCGGGGGCCGTCGGTGCCGGTCAAAGGGTCATGGATCACATTGAAGACGATTACTGGCTCCGTGTCCCTTAGCAGCGACTCCGCCCGGGCCAGAAAGGCGGTAATCTCCGCCTCGTCCGCGTCTCCCTCCTGTGGCTCACCGTCCCCGGCCGGGAAGAAAATCCGCTCCCGGACATCATCCAAAACCGCGCCGTTCTCTCCCAGAAAAAACTGGGCCGTCTGAAAGTCTCCCCGGCCCGATGCGGTATAGGGCGCGTACCACACAAGATAGTCCGCCCCCTCTTCCTTTTTCAGGTACAGCTCCCCCCACTGGCTGTGCTCCGCGCCGCAGGCGAACTCGTAGATGGGCAGAACCTCTCCGCCCTCTCCCGCCCACAGTACCGTCACCTGGGCCCGGGTGAAGCTGTCGGCGTCCAGGGTGCCGCCATGGAGCGGCACAGGCTCTCCGGCCCGGCTGTTCTCCACCGTCAGGACCAGAAGCTCCTCCACACCGTCGTGGGTCAAGTCCGTGTAGACGGCGGAGCAGCTGGCCTCGTTGTAATGATTCATAAAGTATGTACGCAGAACCTGCCGGGCCTCGTCCGCGTCCAGCGCCGGCTCCGCCGCGGGCTTTGGCAGACGGTCCTCTGCGGTGCTCTGGAGCCATCCGCCCTCCCACCGGGCCAGAACAAGGGTCAGCGCCGTGGCAAAAAACAATCCCATCATGCTCAGGGCGTGCCGTTTCTCCATTCCATCATCCTCTGTCTATAATCTCTCTGATTATAAAGACGCTTGAGGGGGCCAATTTGTTTCACCGATTTTCCAAGTTTGGTAAAAATAACAAAAATCTCATGTTTTCATGGAGGAAATAATTGATATTTTTACCCGCCACGGAAACACGGACTGCCGCGTTTCCTCCGGCGGCTCATTTCTGAGGATACTGCCGCCCCGGAACACGGACAGGGCCAGACCAATGAGCGCCAGATCCAGCACCGTGTGAAGATTTCCGACAATCAGAGGCAGATGGGATGAAAACATCACAAAACCCAGATTCAGCGCGGCGCTGAACAGAGTCTCCAGTCCCAGACTCATTACCACCGCCAGCGCCGTCAGGCGGCCCAGCTGCTGTTTCTGCCGCAGGCACCGGATCAGAAGCCAGACCAGCAGGGCGGCAATCGCCGCCATCAGCAGAAGATAAGCCAGCCAGCCCCATCCCACCAGCAGCTTCAATGGCACAAAATCCTGATCCATACTAAATTCCACATAGCTCTTCTCACCGAACCAACTGCAGTATGCCCTGCCGCGGCTTGCAATGCCAAACGAGGCGTGTTCATCCCGCCGGATGAACGGGACATCCCGCAGCGTCATTCTTGTCATCCAGCCCCAATATCCGCTTCCATAGGGGTCCAGCTCCGGATGGAACGCAAAACGCAGTCTCATGATGAAGGACGCTCCGTAACCCATTCCGAAAAAGAGGACCGGCACCCCCACAGCCAGAGCCAGCGCGGTTCCGGCAAATTTCCACCGGCCGGGACCGAACCACCCCATCCGGACAGCGCACAGCAGAAGAATCAGGCCGCACACCAGCAGAATAAACAGTCCGAAGCTGAAAGGGGCCAGCATACAGATCAGCGCCAGCGGAATCCCTCCGGCAAGTGCCAGAACAAAATGTCTCCAGCTGCTTCCCCGGCAGCTGTACAGCCACAGTGCATATACAACCGGATAGAGCAGGATGATGTAGCGAGTGTAATAAGCGGCGTTGTTGACATGGGGCAGCAGCCAGGACAGCACACCCGCCGCCAGCGCCCCCGCATAGACGGCTCTGGGATGGCGGACCAGAGCCGTAAAATCCCAAAAATACGCCCCCAGCAGGGCCGCCGTCCCCAGCGTCAGCGCCAGAGCCGCCATGACCGGGCTGACAGCGTCCGCTCCATCCCCCCGGGTAAGCCAGACCCGCAAAAACGCCCCCACGCAGGCCAGGGCAATAGTCAGACCCAGCAGCCCCCACTGGGGCCTGGGCCGGTGGAGCCGGTCCAGCTCCGTGCCCACAGACACCGGGTCCCCCATCTCCTCTACCGCCAGCCGCTCGGCATCCTCCAGGCCCTCCGCCGCAAAAGCGTCCCGCTGGTCTTCCAGGTGGCGGCGCAGCTCCAGAGAAACCACGGATCGGGCCCGCCTCCAGCGGATCTGCTCCTCCACCGCCTCAATATACCCTTGAATGGTCTCAGGCAAAGCAGGCGCCCCCCTTCAAAACCCTTCCCACAGCCTGGGCGTAGGCGTTCCACGCCGTTTCCTTCTCCCGCAGGGCCCCATGGCCCCGCTTCGTCAGGCGGTAGTACCGCCGGGGCTTCCCGGCGGCGGCCTCTCCCTCGTAAGCGGTCACCAGCCCCTTCTCCTCCAGGCCGTGGAGCAGGGGGTACAGCGTCCCGGCCTTCAAGTGAAAGGTGTCCTCAGAGCGGCGGCGCAGCTCCTCGATCATCTGGTAGCCGTATTTGTCCCCGTCCTCCAGCAGCTTCAGCACCAGCATGGCCATACTGCCGCTGACCAGACTCCTGTCCAGTTCCATAGCGGTCTCCTCCTTTATATAGGTTATCTATATAATATATTGGCATCCGATATATGTCAAGAAAAACTGAGCGGCGTTTCCAAAAAACGCCGCTCAGCTCTGTCAGGTGTTTCGGACCGGATGCCGGGTCAGGAGTTTCCTTCGGCCTCACTTCCGCCGCACAGGATAGCAGACCTCCGTCAAAAACTCGTCGGGGTTCCGGGTCTCATGGGGGCTGATGTGATAGATGTTGAAAAACAGCCCGTCAAACTCCCAGCCGTTCTCCCGCACCCAGGCGGCTACCGCCTGATTCACTTCGCCAATCTGGTCATAACTCCCCCGGAAAGTGGCGGAGGCCACCTGCACCGCCGGCACGGTCTTGAATTTCACGTGCTCCGTGTCGGGATAGGTCCCCACCACGTTCTTATGAATTTCCACATCCACGTCCTGGTCTTTGAATTCGCCGTCATAATACATGGCAGTGCAAAGAACCGGGTCCCCGTCCTGAATGTTCATCCGGGCGGTCTCCTGGCAGTAGATATGCCACAGGTCACCCTCCCGGTCATAGTTGGGGATAATCTGCCGGACGCTGGCCACGGTCCGCTCCGGCACCGTCTTGATCGTCACATCGTATTTCATCTTTGCTTCGTCCTTTCTCAGCCGTTCAAGGGCTGTGTCCAGGAGCCGCAGACGCCGCTCCGCCTCCTCCAGCGCCGCAGAGGCCTCCGCCCGCTTCAGCCGCAGGCAGCGCTCCAGCAGCGCCGGATCATCATAGCAGTCCAGCACTTCAGAAACCGCATTTGCTGTAAAGCCCATATCCTTTAATGCTCTGATCCGGTTTGCCGTGAGGAGCTGGTACTCGCTGTAATAGCGGTAGCCGGTGAAGGGGTCGGTGGACTCCGGGGTAAGCAGGCCGCTCTCGTCGTACTGGCGTAGCAGGCGGATGCTGATCCTGGACAGTTTTGAAAATTCGCCGATTTTCAGCATGGCGTGTTCCTCCACATCGATGTGAATCTTGAGCTCAAAAACAGCATAAGCCCTCCCCCGGGGTGAGAGTCAAGAGGCATTTTGAAAAAATTTTTGCAGCGGATAAAATCCCGCCCGCGCCTTTCGACGCGGGCGGGCAAAATTATTCCACAGTAACCGATTTCGCAAGGTTCCGGGGCTTGTCAATGTCGCACCCACGCTGCAGCGCCACATAATAGGCAAACAGCTGGAGGGGCACGATGCCCAGAGAGGGTTGGAGCACAGGATGGGTGTCCGGCACGGCAATCACCGCATCGGCGGTCTTTGCCATCTTCTCCCGGAAGCCCTCTGTAGTGATGGCCAGAACCTCCGCGCCCCGGGCCTTTACCTCCACCACATTGCTCATGGCCTTGTCAAACAGCGGCCCGTAGGTGCCCAGGGCCACCACCAGCGTTCCCGGCTCAATGAGGGAGATGGTACCGTGCTTCAGCTCGCCGGAGGCGTAGGCCTCAGAGTGGATATAGCTGATTTCCTTCAACTTCAAAGAGCCCTCCAGGCCCATGGCGTAGTCCAGATTCCGGCCGATATAGAAGACGGAGCTGTGGTTGAAATACCGGGATGCAAAGTATTGGGTATCCTGAAAATTCTCCAGATATCGCTCCATCTTCTCCGGCAGAGTCCGGAGCTCCTCCAAAATGGCGTCATACTCACTCTGTTCCACAGTACCCAGCAGATCCGCCAGATACAGCCCCACCAAATCCAGCGCCGCCAGCTGGGTGGAATATCCCTTGCTGGTGGCCACTGCGATCTCCGGCCCGGCCCAGGTGTAGAGCACATCGTCCGCCTCCCGGGCAATGGAGCTTCCCACCACATTGCAGATGGCCAGCGTCCTGCCTCCCAGGCGCTTGGCCTCCCGCAGGGCGGCCATGGTGTCCAGCGTCTCGCCGGACTGGCTGATGGTGATGACCAGGGTGTTCCCGTCCACAAGGGGCTCACTGTACCGGAACTCCGAGGCCAGCACCACCTCTACCGGCCGCCGCAGCAGCCGCTCCCAGACATACTTCCCCACGATCCCCGCATGATAGGCGGAGCCGCAGGCTACCATGTAGATGTGAGAGATCTTCCGGGCGTACTCTGCCGTCAGGGTGATGTTGTCCAGCACGATCCGCCCCTCTCGGATACGGGGGGAAATGGTCTTGCGGATGGCCTCCGGCTGCTCCAAAATCTCCTTGAACATGAAGTGGGCACAGCCGCCCTTCTCCGCCGCGGATACATCCCAGTCCACTATATTGTACTTTTTGTCCACCGGAATAAGCTCATCATCAAACACATCAATGCTGTCCGGCGTCACCACGGCAATCTCGCCGTCCTCCATATAGATGACATCCCGGGCGTATTTGATGATGGCTGTCACGTCTGAGGCAATAAAATTGCCGTTTTCGCCCTTGCCCAGAATCAGCGGGCTGTCTTTCCGGGCGGCAATCAACGCGTTGGGATAGTCGGAACAGATGATGCCGAAGGCATAGGAGCCCTCGATCCGGCGCAGGACCCGGCCCACCGCCTCCAGCATGTTATGGCACTCATTGTAGTGGTACTCCAGCAGTTGGGCCACCACCTCCGAGTCCGTGTCGGAGGCGAAAGTCACCCCCAGTTTCATCAGGTGTTCCTTGAGATCCAGATAATTTTCGATGATGCCGTTGTGAACCAATGCAATACTTCCGTTCTCGCTGACATGGGGATGGGCGTTGACATCGTTGGGCTCCCCATGGGTGGCCCAGCGGGTGTGGCCAATGCCCAGCGTCCCCGCCAGATCTGCCCCGCCGTGGGTCAGGTCCGACAGTACCCGGAGCCTTCCCTTGGTCTTGCGGACCTGAAGTCCCATTTCCTCCGAGCGGACGGCAATGCCGGCGGAGTCGTACCCGCGGTACTCCATCCGCTCCAAACCGTCCAGCAAAATAGGGGCGGCCTGATCCTGCCGTCCCGCAAATCCAATAATTCCACACATGCTAAGAAAAACCTCCTGATTTTGATCAAGAGGACAAACGCGCAGAATCTGTCGCTCTCTCCGCGGCCGCGGCCTCTTTGTTTTGCGGTCACCCGCATATTTCAAGGCCCGCGTCACGCACCCGCGGGATACGGAGGGACATCCGCCGAATTTTCGATCCTTCCCTCTCCTCGTCATCCTGTAAAGTTGAATCGCATTACAGGCACTGGCGCTTTTGATGGGTACCTCCCATTATCCTCCTTTCTACCTGCGCTTTATATGATAGTGCCTCTTTTTCAAAGGCAATATCCCGGAATAATTTCACGGCGGAAGGAAAGACTATCCAGACGGAGGGAACCCGCCTATGATGACCGCCTTCGCACGCACCATAATACTCTATTTTCTCATCATGATCGGCCTGCGGCTGATGGGCAAGCGCCAGATTGGCGAGCTGGAGCCCAGCGAGCTGGTGCTGACCATGATGATTTCAGACCTGGCCACTGTGCCTATGCAGGATTTCGGCATCCCGCTTCTGGCCGGAGTCATTCCCATTTTGACGCTGCTGAGCCTCTCCATGCTGATGAGCCAGCTGTCCTTGTGGAATCTCCGGTTCCGGGAACTGGTGTGCGGCACCCCCGCCGTACTGATCCGCCACGGGGTCATCCAACAGCAGACCATGCGGGAAAACCGCTACACCCTGGACGAGCTTCTGGAGGAGCTGAGAAGCCAAGGCGTCTCTTGTGTAGAGGACGTAAAATACGCCATATTGGAAAATTCCGGCCAGTTGTCCGTCCTGCCCTGGTCCCGCCAGCAGCCCCCAACCGCCGCCCAGCTGCATCTGGAGGTGGAGGACGATGTGACACTGCCCACAGTCCTCATCAACGACGGGCGGATCCTGCATAAAAATCTTGCCGCCTGCGGCCATGACCGCGCATGGCTGGAGACTCAGCTGCACCAACAGCTTCTCTCCTCCCCTAAAGAGGTCTTTCTCCTGACCCTGGACGAACAGGGCCGGGTATCCTGTGTAAAAAAGGAGCACCATCCATGAAAGGTATCCTGCCGCCTCTGACCCTGCTGGCAGTCCTGCTGGCCTTCGCCCTGTGGAATGGAGGCCAGATCACCGATGATACCGCCCGCTGGCGGACACAGCTGCAGGCAGCGGATACGCTGGCACAGTCCGAGGACTGGGCCGGAGCCCTCTCTGTCCTGTCAGACAGCTATGCGGACTGGAGCAGACGCCAAACTTACCTCCACATCGTCTCCCAACACAGCGCCGTGGACGAGGCGGAGTCTATGTACTGCCGCTGTCAGGCCTTTGCCGCCACCCAGGAGCTCTCCGAGTTTCGGGCGGAGACTGCTGGTTTGCGGGAACAGCTGCGCCTGCTGGCGGAAATGGAGCGGTTCAGCCTCCGGAACATTCTGTAAGCCTTACTCGTTCTCCAACAACAGTTTATTCAGTTCCTCTTTAAAGGTGTCGATATCCTTAAACTGACGGTACACGGAGGCAAAGCGGACATAGGCCACCTGATCCACCTTCCGCAGGCGCTCCATGACCTTCTCCCCCACATCCTCGGTGCTGATCTCCCGCTCCATGCCGTTTTGAAGATCCTGCTCGATCTCGCCGGCAATCCGCTCCAGGTCCGCCAGGGGCACAGGACGCTTCTCACAAGCGCGGATCATGCCAGAGAGCACCTTCCGCCGGTCAAAGCTCTGGCGGCTGCCGTCCTTCTTCATGACCACCATGGGAAGGCTCTCCACCGTCTCATAGGTGGTGAACCGCTTGCTGCAAGAGAGGCACTCTCTCCTGCGGCGGATGCTGGCCCCCTCCTCGGCGGGCCGGGAATCGATGACCTTGCTCTCGCTGTACCCACAAAACGGACATTTCATAAAAATGGCCTCCCCTTCTGCGCACCGGCAGTCCGCCAGCGCTGTTTCTTCTGCAGCCGTCCGTTTGACCGGATTTTGCAGTGGACGAACATATTATGGGGATTATATCACAAAAATACCGGATGTGGTATACATAATTTTGGTTTCAGAAAAATTTTTTCTCCCCCCATTGGGTAAAACGCGGTGTGTTACGGAAATACCGGACGATCCTCACCGTCGAAGACGAAGACGGCGTATCTCTCGCCATGGATAGACCGGATGCTGGCAAAACAAAAGAGTGTGGGCAGCGGAAACGGTTTTCCGCTGTCATAGGGCAGGGCCAGGAATCGCCTCCCTCTGTCAGTCCGGACCAGCGCCCCTGCGATACCCTGCAGCCGCTTTCGCAGCCAGGGAGCACGAAACAGCGTCTCCGCGTCCGGTACGGCCTGCCACGTCTCGCGGTCTTCCTCCGCCGCAGGCCGGACCTCGCCCCGCAGCAGCCGTCCCAGGGGCTCCGTCATCCGTCTGGAAAACCGCCGCCGGATCACTGCCTCCTGCCCTGAGGGCTCCAGAACCCCCAGCCGTAGAGAGTCCTTCTCCCCCACGGCCCAGGCGCACCACAGTCTCCCCTCTTCCGGCAGGCGGCAGCGGGCGTCGAACCAGGTGTAGAGAGCCTCCTGCTCCACAATCAGCTCCCCCGCCGCCCTGCCGTCCAGCAGCATTGGAAATTTATCCATACATCCCTTGCTCATGTGAACACCTTCCCGCCGGAGGAAAATTCAGCGCACCGGGTCAGGGACCGCGGACATAGAAAATACCCCGCCTGTGCCAATCTATGCACAGGCGGGGCCAATTATGTAATATTTCCAATCAGGTGATGGTATACGATCCCCGTACCAGCAGTTTTGTGGTAGCGGCAGTGGCCCGGACGGCCCGGTTCTCAATGGTCATCATATAGAGGTGGTTCTGAACCAGGGCGCCACCGTTGTTCAGCGTCCCGGCGGTAGTCTCGTCGATCAGTCCCGGCGCGGAGGGCGTCACACAGACGGCGGTGCCTATCCGCAGCATCACCTCGCATCCGATATCCCCTGTCAAAGTCTGCCCGTTGTACAGCGTCACTACGGTGAATACAGCCGCCGTAGAAGTCCCAATACCGGAGACCTGCCCTCCCAGCTGTCCACTTCTGGCCGCA
>NZ_CAJULS010000078.1 GCF_910587525.1 uncultured Oscillibacter sp.
GACTGGAGTTCAGACGTGTGCTCTTCCGATCTTGACCTGCGCCGGAGAAAGTCCGGCTATCTTCCGGCGCCCCGCCTCTCTCTGGACGAGGACGGCGTCCTTCCCATGGAGATGGTTCAGCGGGAGCTGGGCCGCCTGCGCTCAGCCATGACCGGCGTATGCAGCACACGGCTGAAACAGATCAAAGACAGTGAGAAATCGAACCGGCCCGGCAAAAAAAATCCGGAGCAGGAACCGGAGGCCCCTCTGGCCCTGGACGCACTTCCCTGTTTTTTCCTCTCCGCGGATAAACTCTACGCCTGGGTCATCGTATTCCCGCCTGTCGGATCAGGCCAGGAGCTGAACCGCGAGCTTCTCCTGCGGACTATGCTGAACCAGGGTATCTCTTACGGCGTGGACGAGCGGCTGGTGGACCGGCTGTCCCATGACGAGGAGCGGTACTTCCATCTGTTCCTGATTGCCAGGGGAAAGCCCGCCTTTGACGGTGAGAACGGCAATATTGTGGACTACTTTCCCCGGGCCATAGAGCGCGTCCTGGAGATGGATGAATACGGCCAGGTGGACTACACCAATCTGAATCTGATCCGCAACGTCAAGCTGGGGCAGGAGATCTGCCGGCTGATCCGGCCCACCGAGGGCGATCCCGGACGGACCGTGCTGGATCAGGAGATCCCCGCCAAGAGCGGCAAATCTGTACCTTTGCCCAAGGGGCGGAACACCGAGATCAGCGAGGACGGACTCACCCTCATCGCCTCCATGGCGGGACACGTGGAATTCACCGGCCGCAGCTTTCAGGTCAAACCTGTGCTGGATATCCAGGGAGACGTTGATTTCTCCACGGGAGACATCAACTTCATCGGCGACATCAACATTGAGGGCGACGTGCTCAGCGGCTTTACTGTCCGGGCCATGGGAAATATCCATGTGGGCGGCGTCGTCGAGGCCGGCAGTGCGGTGGAAGCCGGCGGAGACCTGGTGGTCGTCAAAGGCATTCTGGGCGATGGGACTACGATTGTCCGGTCCCAGCGGAGCATTTTCTCCAAGTACATCGAAAATGCCACCATCTACGCCCGGGAAAATCTGCAGACCGACTGCATCATCAACGGCAGCATCTACTGCGACGGAACGGTCCAGGTCCGCTCCGGCCGGGGCTGCATCATGGGCGGCCGGATCTGGGCGGCCAAAATGGTGAACGTCCAGACTGTGGGCTCACAGTCGGAGGCCAGAACCTCCATTGCCCTGGGCGGACTGCCCTGCACAAACTTTGAGCGGGAGATTATCCAAGAGGAGCTGAAGGAGCTGGAGATGGAGATGGAAAAGCTGGAGTGCCAGCTGGACAGCCCCACCAAATCCAGCATTCTTGGCAAGACCCGGATGAAACTCTCTGTAGCCGAGCTCAAGCTCAAGCAGCTGGACGAAGATCTGGCCGGCATAAAACTGTCACTGAATGAGGCGGAGAGTGGGCGGCTGGAGTGCTCCCTGGCCTATCCGGGGACAGAGATCAGTTTCGGAGACGAAATCCTCCGCCTGCGGCAGGTGACCCGTCAGTGCGTCGTCAAGATGGTGTGCGGCGAAATCGTAGTCATGTAGCCGCGCACCGCAGAAACCGAAGGAGAGGAGGCGGCATATGAATACCCTGGTGCCGCAAAAGGATCTGGTAGAGCTATACGACCGAATCACCCGGGAGATCACCCCCCGGGCGGCAGGAATCCGGCTCCGCCCTGATACCACAGAGCCGGAGGGGGAAATTTATACAGTATACGTCACTTTTGAAAAGGGGTTCCATATGACCCTGTCCCTGTGCGCGGAGAAATTTTTGTTTATCCGGATGGCCCAGTACATGATGCAGACAGAGGAAATCAGCCGGCAGGATATGGAGGACGTGGCAAAAGAGTACATCAATGTGCTGTGCGGGCACTTCTCCTCCCAGCTGTTCCAGCTGACAAAGATTCCCCCTCGGTTCAGCGTCCCGGCTTTTCAGGCGGGGCGCTATACGCCGGAGGGTCACCGGGAGGACATCGTCCTCACCTACTCCGGCGATCATGGAGAACATACACAGCTGACCCACCACGTCCTCCTGGATGACGCCCAGGCCGGCTGTGCTTAAATTGACAGAAAAAGGAAGCGGACACATGAAAAAGCAGGTTATGGTAGTTGATGATTCCCGGATGATGGAGCTGCAGATTCGCAAGCTGTTGGAGGGCTCTGACTTTGAGGTAGCGGCATACTGCGAAAACGGCGAGGATGCCCTTGCCCGCTACGAGGAAATTCAGCCAGACGCCGTTACCATGGACATCATCATGCCCGGCATTGACGGTCTGGAGACCACACAGATCCTATTGGAAGAACACCCCGACGCGCGGATTGTCATAATCTCCTCCCTGGTCTATGATGACACCATCAATGAGGCCCACGACATTGGAGCCAAGGCATTTCTCTACAAGCCCATTACGCAGGAGAGCCTGATTCAGGCCCTGACGGAAGCCTTGGGCTAATTCCGGCACACAGACAAACGATAAGGCGGCGGACAGTTTGTCCGCCGCCCGTTTTCGCCTTACACCGGATGCTCCACCCTTTTACTGTCCGCCGCAGCTGTGCTCTCCACAGTCATGGCTGCCGCACTTGCCGCAGCAGAGGTAATAGTGGCAGGGCGACGGCCAGATGAACTGCGTTCATCACGCCGCGTCCAGCCTCCTTAAAGCCTATGCCAGGCATTTTTGCACCCTTGACATCCCGCCTCCTTTGACTGTTGGACTTTCCCCTTTCACGTATGATTCTCTGCCTTACCCAAGCCACCCGTTATACGGGTGGTCCTGACTCCCCGTCCTCCGCGGCGATCTCGTCCCTGGCCTGCTGGAGAACCTTTTTCTCTGCCTTGGTGGTAAGTTGTGTCTCGTCAAATTTGGCAAAGAGGTCCGGCCGGCGGCGCATGGTGCGCTTGTAGCTCTCCTTCCTCCGCCAGTCCGCCACCTTGCCGTGGTCGCCGGAGAGGAGGATCTCCGGCACCATCCGGCCATGCCACACCGCGGGGCGGGAGTACTGAGGGTACTCCAGAAGTCCATTCCAGTGGCTCTCCTCCTGAAAGCACTCCGGGTCCGGCAGAACGCCGGGCACCATGCGGCACACCGCGTCCGCCACCGCCATGGCGGGGATCTCCCCGCCGGTGAGGACAAAGTCTCCCACGCTGATCTCCTCGTCCACGCACTCGTCCAAAAAACGCTGGTCCACACCCTCGTAGTGGCCGCAGACCAGAATCAGATGGTTGTATGCGGCGTGGAGCTCCCGGGCCACGTCCTGGGTGAAGGTCCTGCCGCAGGGGGAGAGGAAGATGGTCCGCCCGGGGCCGTGGATCTCCGTGACGTGGGCCCAGCAGCGGTACAAGGGGTCCGCCTGCATCACGGCCCCCCGGCCCCCGCCGTAGGGGTAGTCGTCCACCTGCATTTGTTTGTTGGTGGTGTACTCCCGAATCTGGTGGGACCGGATGGTGATGTACCCCCGCTCCTGGGCCCGGCCCAGGATGCTGACGCGCATCATGGCGTCCACGGAGTCGGGGAAAAGGGTGAGGATGTCAATTCTCATCGCCGGCCATCCCCTCCCAGACGTGAATCTCCATACGGTTTTCCTCCATGTTCACGGACTTGATAAACACGTCCTTCACCGCGGGCACCAGGAATTCCCGCTGTCCCCGGACGGTGTAGAGCTTGTGGGCGGGATAGGGCTCCACTGCCGTCAGCTCCCCCAGGCACTGGCCGCTGTCCGCGTCGTAGACATCCAGTCCCAGCAGCTCATCGTCAAAATACTCTCCCTCCGGCAGGCGGGCGTCCTCCCGGCGGATATAGAGGTCCTTTCCCTTCAAGGCCAGGGCGGCGTTCATGTCGTCCACACCGGGGAACTTTGCCAGTACCAGGCTCTTGTGGACATGACAGGAGGCGGCGGAGACAGGCTGGCCGTCCAGCAGAAAGGTTTTGAACTTTGTGAGAAAGGCCGGGTCACCGTCCCGGGGCTGGATACGGACCTCGCCCCGGATGCCGTGGGCATTGACGATCTGGCCGATTTTAATGGTCTCCAGTTTCATGGGAACGCTCCTTCTGTGTGATTATGACAAGTATACCTTTTTTTCACGGATAAGGCAAGAGGCGGCGGAAAAATGAGGATCGGAAGAAATTCCGGTGGAACGGTTGAATTTTAACACATTCTTAACTATAATACGAAGAGAGAACGCCTTTAGTTTTGAAGAGAGCGAGGAAAACGATATGAGACCGGACGGAATGCGGGTAACGAACCTGAGCCCCATTGTGCAGGCGCTGCCCCATATCATGCCCCGCCGCTTTGACGCCCAGAACTGGGCCAGCGACTATGTGGACGAGGACATTGTCAAGGGCTTCATCCGTCAGAAGCGGCGGGAAGGACAGCATGTGACCCATATGAGCGTGCTGGTGGCCGCCTATTACAAGGCGGCGTTGGAGCACCCCAAGGTGAACTACTTTATCATGAACCGCAAGATCTACAAGCGGAACCACTTCTGCTTCAGCTTTGTGATTCTCAAGACCCGGGCGGACGGCACGCCGGATGAGACTACGCTGAAAATTTTCCTGGAGCCGGAGGACAATGTGTTCTCCATCAGCCGGAAGATCAAGGAGAATGTGGAGCTGAATCAAAACCGGGTTCACAACAACAGCACCGACAAATTCGCCAATATGGCGTTCCGGATTCCCGGCCTGGCCCGGTTCGTGTTTGGCCTGGCCTACCACCTGGACCTTCACGGCCTGCTGCCGAGAAAGATCATCGACCTGAGCCCCTTCCACACAAGCCTGTTCATTACCAACCTGGCCTCGATCAACACCAGCTATATTTTCCACCACTGCTATGAGTTCGGCACCACCAGTGTATTCGTCTGCATGGGCAAGCCGGTGCCGGACCCCCTGGCCCCGGCGGGCAGCCGGAAAAAGCACATGCCTCTGGGCGTGGTCATGGATGAACGGATTGCCACAGGAATCGAGTACTCCCGCTTTTTTGCCGCCTTTGAGCGGTATTTGAAGAAGCCGGAGCTGCTGGAGTGCCGCCTGGACGGAAAAGCGGCCTTGGCAGGCATGTGAGGTGCCGCTATGTTTGATCGAAACCAATTCCGTGAGCGGGCCCGCAGCACCGGGATGTATGCTGTGGTCTTAGCGAAATGGATGTTTTTGTCTCTCATCGTTGGGAGCCTCTGCGGCGTTGTTGGGGCGGTCTTCCATTTGAGCGTCCACTACGCTGCCCAGACCCGGGGAACGTATCCCTGGCTGCTGTGGTGCCTGCCCCTGGCGGGTGTGGCGATTGTCGGCGCCTATAAGCTGATGGGCACCGAGGGCATGGGCACCAACGACATCATCGACGCGGTCCACGAGGACAAGCGCCTGCCCATTTTGCTGCTGCCCTCCATCTTCCTGGGGACGATGCTGACCCACCTGTGCGGCGGTTCCGCCGGCCGGGAGGGGGCTGCACTTCAGATCGGCGGCACTATCGGCCAGCGGGCGGGGCAGCTTTTGCGGCTGGATGACCAGGACCTGCGGGTGGCCACTCTCAGCGGCATGGCGGCCTGTTTCTCCGCCCTCTTCGGAACGCCTCTGACCGCTGTGATCTTCGCCGTCATGGGTATCAGCATTGGTACGCTCTACCACGCGGCGCTCCTACCCTGCCTGATGTCGGCTCTGGCGGCCTTCGGAGTATCCCTGGCCCTGGGGGTGGAACCCACCCGGTTCGCCGTTACGGTGCCGGAGATCGCGGCGGGCACCTTCCTGCGGGTGCTGCCGCTGTCGGTGCTCTTTGCTCTGGTGTCCATCCTATTCTGCAAGTTCATCCACGGGACAGAGCACTGGATGCAGCGGCATCTTCCCAACCCCTGGGTCCGGGTGGCGGCAGGCGGCTTTGCCATCATCGCCCTGACGTATCTGGCGGGTACCCGGGACTACAACGGCGCGGGGATGGAGGTCATCACCGCCGCTGTGGAGCAGGGAACCGCCCATCCGGCGGCGTTTCTTTTGAAACTCCTCTTCACGGCCGTCACCTTGGCGGCGGGCTTCAAGGGAGGAGAAGTGGTGCCCTCTTTCTTTGTGGGGGCCACCTTCGGCTGCGCAGCGGCCCCGCTGCTGGGACTGCCGCCGGGCTTCGGCGCCGCGCTGGGGCTGGTCTCTGTATTTTGCGGTGTCAGCAACAGCCCGGTAGCCTCTGTGTTTTTGTCCGTGGAGCTGTTCGGCTCCGAGGGGCTGTGGTACTTTGCCCTGGCCTGCGGGATCAGCTACATGCTCTCGGGATACAGCGGTCTGTACAGCAGCCAGACCATCCTCTACTCCAAGCTGAAGGCCCGGTACATCAATGTCCACGCCAACAGCCGCCCCGAGGAACAGGAAGAAAAATCGTTGGAGACCGCGAACCATACATAAAAAAATTCTTCCGTGACAAACTGATATAGCCAGACAGCCAGAAAACCGCAAAGCTGTTTTTCAGGCGGGTTTTGCCCGTCTGAGTGTGAAACACTGGAGTTGATTATGAAATCCAAACCAGGGCCGCTTTCAGCGGCCTGGTTTGGCGTATACGCCGTACCACCCAAAAAGAATTTTGATTCTTTCCGGATCGTTTGATTATGAAAATTTACTGCGGGAGGATTTTTTATGATCTTGCCTCAAATCGGGATGACCGTTTTGACGGCGCTGCTGTCTATCGTTGTCATGTTCCTTCTGACAAAACTGATGGGAACCAAGCAGGTATCCCAGATGACCATGTTCGACTATGTCACCGGAATCACCGTGGGCTCCATCGCCGCGGAGCTGGCCACGGAGCTGGAGGAGCCGGCCAAACCCCTCACGGCCATGGTGGTCTACGGCCTGGTGGCCGTGCTGATCTCCATCATCACCTGCAAGTCGCTAAAGCTCCGCGCCTGGATTACCGGCAAGCCTCTGGTGCTGCTGGAGAATGGCGTCATCTACCGGGAGAATTTGAAAAAAGCCAAACTGGACTTGAACGAATTTCTGACCTACTGCCGGATCGGCGGCTGGTTCGATCTGAGCCAGCTCCAGACAGCCGTGCTGGAACACAACGGCTCCGTCAGCTTTCTGCCCAAGGAGAAGGACCGCCCCGCTACGCCCACAGACCTGGACTTGTCTCCCAAACAATCCAATCTGCAGACGCCCTTTATCATGGACGGACAACTGCTGCGGGACAACATCCACCAGGCGGGGAAAGAGGAGGTATGGGTCCGGCGCTCTCTTCTGGGCCAGGGATATCAGAACGAGCGGGAGGTCTTTCTGGCGGTGTGGGACGGAAACGAGAAGCTGACCGTCTTTCCCATGGAGGAGAAGAAGCGGTAGACGCTTCCACGCACCTTCTGTCTCATTTACGCATATCCTGTCACGGGTGATGCTATGAAAAACTGTGACTGCGATCCCCTGGCTCTGACGACCTCCGTTAACACCCTGGCGGTGGCTATTGCCTCCCGGCTGAACGACGCGGACCTGGGTTTGACAGCGGCAATCCTGACCCAGCTGGGGGACACGCTGGAGACTATCGCCACCCAGCGGGCGCGGTGTGCTCCGCCGGTGTCCCGGCGGGCAGGCGATTAGGGTTTGCTTCAACTCTGACGCCAAACACATGCCCCCTTATGCGGGCTCTGGCGGCAGTAAAACTGCCGCCAGGTTGAAAAGAATCATTCTGATTCTTTTCAAATGTGCTGACTATAAATGGCAAAATACTCAGCCGCGAGAGATTTTCCGCTGGGCAAGGCAGAAATTCGCAGGAATTTTGTGTATTTCAAGAATTTTTAACGCGGCGCAGCGGAAACCAGTCCGCCGCTTGGACGTTTTGACATTTTTCAAGCAAGGCCAAAAAATACGTGGAGAAAAATCCCCGAAGGCGGCGCCCTTCGGGGATTTTGTCTGCGTTCATATTTTCAGAAGACGGCGGGCGGCGGCTACGTTGCCGTGCTCCATCTCCTGGAGGCGGGCTACCGCGGCGGCCTGGTCCTCCGGGCGGGCGGCCTGGATCACGGCCTGGTCCACCATGGACTTCAGATTCCCTGCCGTCAGATCCGCCAGATCTGTAAAGAGCTCCTGGCCGATATACCGCAGGAAAGCGGATACCTTGGGGTCGTAGACTACGCCCGCCAGAGGGATTCCCTGCCCGGCGGCGAAGATCAGGGCGTGAAGCCGCATGGAGACCACCGCCTCCATCCGGGCCAGGGCCCCGATGATTGCACCTGCGCCTCCGGCGCTGTCCAGAAAATAGTGGGGAACGGACTCCAGCCCCTGAGCCGCCATCCGGTTGGCGGCGGAATCCGGCCCCTGCTCCACCGACACAAATACCGGCGTCAGACCGTAGGTCTCATAGGCGTACCGGGCCGCCTGGCCGAAGAGGGGCGCCTTCTCCGTAAAGCCGGGCCACTGGCGCAGGGCAAAGCAGATATACCTGCCGTGAGGCGGGATTCCGGCCCGCAGCAGTACGCTGTCCACCTCGTTGTCCCCTGCGGGCCGCAGGGTCAGAGCAGGGTCTGCCGTCAGCAGGATCTCCGGCTCCGTCACTCCCATGGACCTGAGCTCCTCCCGGGAGTCCGGCTCCCGCAGGGTGATGACGTCCACATACCGGTTCAGCACCTTGGCAGAGAGCTGGCGGTGGTTTCCCCGGGTGACGGGGCCGATGCCGCAGCCGTACATCTGCACGGCGCAGCCCGCCCGCTTGGCGGAGCGGATGTTCAGCAGATAAAACCACAGCGACCGCCGGGAGGTCACATCCTGGATCAGGCTGCCGCCGCCGTTGATATAGAGCTTTGCCCGCCTCATGGCCCCCAGCCAGCCGAAAATGTTCATCCGGCTGACGGCGCACACCCGGTAACTCAGCCGGGTCTCCTTCGGGGTTTTGGACAGCACGGTTACCGGCATGTCCGGGTCAATGGAGCGCATCTCCTGCAAAATGGCCTCCAGAATGGCGTCGTCTCCGGCGTTGCCCCGGCCGTAGGCGCCGCAGATCACCACGCCGTCCCGGCCGGTCTTGGGCCGGGCGTGCCGCCGGAGGATCTCGCCGTAGATGCGGAGCTGGGTGTCCACGGTCTTCTGAATGGAGAACTGGGAGGAGGCTTTTTGATAGAGCCTCTCCCCCATGTCCCGCCGCAGGGCGTCGTCACTGCCCAGGGCGGCCAGCCGGCGGCCCAGGGTCTCCCAGTCCCCGGGGGTGAAAAGGTAGCCGTTGACGCCGGTGTCGATGAGGTTGGGGATGCCGCCCACGGCGGTGGAGATGGTTGCCAGATGGAACCGGGCCCCCTCCGTCAGGGCGTAGGAGAATGTCTCGGACAACGAAGTGAGGGTGTTGATGTCCAGGGCGCTGTAAAAGCGGTCCATGCCGCCGGAGATCCACCCGGCAAAGGTGACCTGTTTTTCCACCCCCAGTTCCCGGGCCAGAGTCCCCAGCTTCCCCCTCTCCTCGCCGTCTCCAGCGATAACCAGCCGCAGGCGGGGACACTCCCGACAGGCGGCGGCAAAGCCCCGGATCAGGGTGGACATATCCTTCACCGGGTTCAGCCGGGCGGCGATGCCCACCACCACAGAATCCTCGTCCACGTCCGCGCCCAGTCCCCGCAGGTACTCCAGCCGGTCCCCCTGGATTGGCGCAGGGGTGAAGTCGATGCCGTTGTAGATGGCGTAGAACCGGTCAGGGGCAAAGCCCCGGGAGATCAGCAGCTCCACCATGGCGTCGGACACGCCGATGCGGTAGTCCAGCTGCCGCAGGGCCAGGGCGTTGATGGTGCCGAAAGTGAGGCGGCTGAGGGGACGGCCCATGTAGTCGATGCGGTAATCGCTGTGGATGGTGCTGACCACCGGCAGGCCGGTGGGCTTTCGCAGCATGGCGCCGATCATGTTGGCCCGGGAGCCGTGGCAGTGGATGATCTGGTAGCCGCCTTCCTTGATATAGGCCGCCAGCTGCCGCCGGATGCGAAAGATGTGGTTTCCCGACATGATCTCCGTGGGGATGCCCATCTCCCGGGCCTCCTGGGCGAAGGGGCCGTCCCGGAAGCATACCAGCTGGGCGGTGATGGTCTTATTCAGGTTTTGCAGCAGGCTCAAAACATGGGTCTTGGCCCCGCCGGAGTCGCCGCCGCTGATGAGATGAATGACTTTCATAATAAGCCTCGCTTCACGGGAACTAGAGGCGTTCCCAAGTGTTCAAAAAGATTTCCTTGTGTATTGCCGCAAAGTATTATATAATACTTTGGAAATCTTGTCCAGAAGATATGGAGGAAGCACATGGAACAAAAAGCGAAACGGGTTGGAAAGTTCAACATCATTGACATCATCGCCGTCGTTTTGATCCTGCTGGCGGCGGTATTTGTGGGCTGGAAGCTGCTGGGCCCGGGCGACACCGTTAGCGCACCTAGGGAGATGACCAAGGTCACTTACGTAGTAAAGGTGGAGGGCGTCCCGGCGGAGCTGTACGAGAACTGCGTCAATCACCTGCCCTCGCCGCTGATGGCCTCCGGGGCCCTGGTGGGGGGCGAAATCGTGGCCGTGGAGCAGGAGCCCTACTATGTTCTTAGCGCAAACGGGGAATGGATTTTGGACGAGAGCCACACCACGCTGCTGTTTACCGCCGAAACGGAGACTCCCACGGCAGCGGTGATGACCACCAAGGTGGGCGATCAGGAGGTCCGCATCGGCAAGACGGACTACATCTTAAAGAGTGAGTTCATCGAGTTTGCCGACGGCACCATCGTGGATGTCCGCTGGGGCGAGTAAGTGTTCTGACCGAACAAAGAGGGACGGCGCGAGAGCGCCGTCCCTCTTTTGCCGCCGGGCGGCTGTCCGGCTATTTTTGATTTTACATACGGATATCCAGAGCCAGGCACACCTGGGACAGGGTCAGGCGGTATACGCCATACATCAGGGCGGATACTCCCGCAATCACGCCGGCACTCGCCAGGAGGCCCGCCGCCTCGCTGGGTGTGATGCCTGCGGGGCTGCCGTTGAAATACAAAATCATAACGTAGAAGGCGTAGATGAGGCCCGTGCCCGCCAGGGCAGGCACCAGAAACACCCGTTTCACCTGCCCCCGGACAGCGCGGCGGAGATAGGCATTGGAGGCCCCCAAATGCCTGAGGTCGTCGTAGACCTTCCGGTTTGTCAGAGCGATGGTCATGCACCGGGTATAGGCAATCACAAACACGGCGGCAAAGCACACCACAG
>NZ_CAJULS010000079.1 GCF_910587525.1 uncultured Oscillibacter sp.
CGACAATGACCATCATCACCAGGGAGATGGCGGCCCCCAGCTGGGGATTGTAGGCGCCGCCCATATACTGCTGCTCAATGAGGTCGCCCAGCAGCATCTCCGTGCCGCCGCCCAGCATCTTGCTGATGGCAAAGGTGGACACGGAGGGGACAAACACCATGGTGATGCCGGAGAGGACTCCCGGCAGGCTCAACGGTAAGATGACCCGCCGGAAGACATGGAGACTGCTGGCCCCCAGATCCCGGGCGGCCTCGATGAGGGAGCCGTCCAGCTTGACGATAACGGAGTAGATGGGCAGGATCATGAAGGGCAGGTAGTTATACACCATGCCCAGTACCACCGCGCCCTGGGTGTTCATCATGGGGAAGTAGGTGAGCTCCGTTCCGAAAAGGCTGTTGCAAAGGCCGATAAGGCCGGTCTTCTGAAAGAGCTGGTTTAAAAGGCCGTTATTCTCCAGGATGGACATCCAGGAGTAGGTCCGCAGCAGGAAGTTGATCCACATGGGCAGCATAATAAGCACCATGGCCACCCTCTGGAACCTGGGCCCCTCCTTGCTCATCATGTAGCTTACGGGGTAGCCGATAATCAGACAGATGACAGTGGCAATCAGAGCCAGCTTGAAAGAGCGGAAGAACACCACTCCGTACAGCCCCATCCGGGAGAAGTTCGCCAGGGTGAAGCCGCCCTCGGCGGCAGTGAAGGCGTAGACCACGATCATGACGATGGGGGCCACCACAAAGAGAGCCATCCAGATCACATAGGGGACGGCCAGCCGGGAGAGCCTATTCTTCATCCCCGCTCTCCTCCCCATCCAGCGCAAGGCTGGCGTCGTCCAAATCGTCGTACTCATCGGAGAAGGAGGAATAGTCGCCGAACATGCCGGAGTACTGGCTCTTCTTCATGACATGGATGCCGTCCGGGTCAATCTTAATGCCGATGCGGGTGCCTTCGGGGCTGTGGTCTGTGGTCTGGATCAGCCACTTGAAGCCCTTGAAGTCCACGATGATGTCGTACTGCATCCCCTTGAAGGTGACATTGGTGACGGTGCCCGTCAGCTGCCCCTGCTCCACGGGAACGATGTCGATGTCCTCCGGCCGGATGACCACGTCCACCGGCTCGTTGGGTTCAAAGCCGCCGTCCAGGCAGGGAAACTGGCGGCCGTACATCTGAACCAGCTTATCCCGGACCATCAGTCCGTCGATGATGTTGGATTCGCCGATGAAGTCCGCCACGAAGGCATTTTTCGGCTCGTTGTAGATGTCCTCCGGGGTGCCGATCTGTTGGATGGAGCCCTTGTCCATAACCACGATGGTGTCCGACATGGTCAGGGCCTCCTCCTGGTCGTGGGTGACATATATAAACGTGATGCCCACCTGCTGCTGAATGCGTTTAAGCTCGATCTGCATGTCCTTGCGGAGTTTCAGATCCAGTGCGCCCAGGGGTTCGTCCAGAAGCAGAACCTTGGGTTTGTTCACCAGAGCCCGGGCGATGGCCACCCGCTGCTGCTGGCCGCCGGAGAGGGCGTCAGGCCTGCGGTTTTCAAAGCCCTTGAGGCTGATAATCTCCAGCATCTCCAAAACCCGCTCCCGGATTTCCTCCTCGGGGATCTTCACCCTTTTCTTCGAGTCGGAGGGGTCCGGACGGCGCTGCATCCGAAGGCCGAAGGCAATGTTCTCAAACACGTTCAGGTGCGGGAACAGCGCGTATTTCTGGAACACGGTGTTGATCTGCCGCTGGTGGGGCGGAACGTCATTAATCCTCACACCGTCAAAGAGGACGTCTCCCGACGTAGGTGTCGTGAAGCCGCCGATCATCCGCAGCGTGGTGGTCTTGCCGCACCCGCTGGGTCCGAGCAGTGTGAGGAATTCTTTGTCATTGATGTAAAGATTGATGTTGTTTAATACAAGTTCGTCGTCAAACGCCATGCAGATGTTCCGCAGGCGAATCAACTCTTTGGACATGTATCCTCCCCCATTTCAATAGTAAATTTTTTATGACAGCACCTCCGGGAACCACCCGTCGATGTTGACAACATCTATCACGCCTCTTTTCTCTGTTGAGGGGGAACCTTTCTCGTCGAAATTCAGCAATATCTGCATGATAACGGAAGCGGTCTGAAAAGTCAAGGGAATTGTTGGTCCGCAGCTATTGATTTTTTTTCAGTAGTTCTATTGACTTCCGCGGGGAGAGGCTGTATACTCATAAAAACAACTGCTGTATTTTTTACAGTAGTGGCGAAAGGAGCGGTTATGATGGAGCGGGATTATCTCTTAAGGCTGTCCCGGGCAGCCCGGTGGTGCCTGCCGCCGGCGGAGGCGGCGGAGGTGCTGGAGGACTACCGGGAGATCATAGCGGACAGGTCCGTGGAGGAACTGCGGCGGGACCTTGGCAGTCCCTGGAGCGCCGCGCGGCAGCTGGCCCAGCCGGGAGCCTACCGGCGGTGGCTGGCGGTGTTTACCGTGCTGGCGGCCTGTTTACTGCTTCCGGGGGTGCTGCCGGTGCTGAGTGTGCTGTCAGGTATGGCAATCTTTAGGTTTCAGGCGTATGGCGTGGATTGGCTGTGGTGGTTCCCTGGCCTCTGCGACACAATCGTACCCCTTCGCGGTGGATTCTTTGTGGCGGGCACGGCGCTGGCCCTGGTCTGGTTCCGGCGCGGGAGCGGAGAGGGAAGGAGCCGGAACCTGCCCAAAGGGGTCGTACCGCTTCTGGTCCTTTTGCTGATCGGGATGGCATTTCAATGGTTGGCCGCCTGGCTTATTTTAGCTGGGCCGGCGGAGATTTTGAGGGCAATGACCTACAAAATCGCGGACGCTATGCGGCTGACAATGACGTTGGATATGTTTTCCATGGGGGCCATTGGAATGTTCGCCCTGGTAAAAGCCCGGATGACAAACCGCCGCTGGCAGGCGGTGTATATTCTGGCGCTGGCTGGGTGCATTCTTGGGCTGTCGATATATGCGCTGTGGACCAGTATGGACATATCATTTTCCGACACTGGCTGGCAGACGCCCATTCTGCTGCGGTACATCACCATCACCCTCCTGGGCTTCGTTGGAACGGGGGTATCCCTATGCTGAAACGCGACCTTCTGGAGCTGTGCCTTCTTCACCTGATGGCCCAGGGGGACCAGTACGGCTACGAGCTTCTGCGCCGCCTCCACGATGTGTTCCCCGACGTGCAGGAGAGCGCCATTTACGCCATCCTCCGCCAACTCTGCCGAGAGGGGGCCACGGAGCGGTACCAGGGGGAGGCCTCCGGCGGCCCGGTGCGGAAATACTACCGCCTCACCCGGGATGGGTGGGGGAGGTATGACGCCCTGCTGAAAATCTGGCGGGACATGCGGGACGCCGTCGCCGCCCTGGGGATACAATGAGGAAAGTCCGCCCTGCTGTGGGGCGGACTTTCTCAGTCTTTTGGAAAATATTTCTCTCGAAAGGGAACGCTGGGGACTGTGAACTCCCTGCCCCGCAGGTAGTTCAGGATTCCAGCGTCCGTGGGGAGGGGGAAGGCCAGCTTGTAGGAGTACAGCGCCTGCCGGGTCTCGCGGTACTTCCGGTTCACATCGCCATTGCCGTACTTGCCGTCCCCCAGCAGAGGACAGCCGATCTCCGCCATGGAGACCCGGATTTGGTGGGTGCGTCCGGTGAGGAGGCGGCACTCCACCAGGGAGAGCTCCCCCCGGCTCTCCAGGGTCCGGTACAGCGTCACGGCGCTGCGGCCCCCGGGGACTGGGCGTCGGTAGAAGGAGACCTGCTTTTTTGCCTCGTCCTTTAATAAAAATCCCTCGATTTTTCCAGCGGCCGGCCTGGGGCAGCCCACGGTGACACAGAGGTAGGACTTCTTCAGCTCATGGTCCCGGATCTTCTTGTTGACGATCCGCAGAGTTTCCGCGTTCTTTGCGGCGATGACAATGCCGCCGGTGTTGCGGTCAATGCGGTTGCAGAGGGCCGGAGCGAAGGCATTTTCCCACCGGGGGCTCCACTCCTTTTTCTGGTAGAGGTATGCCTGGATATGGTTGATGAGAGTGTTGATCTTCTCCGTTTCGTCGGCGTGGACCACCAGACCGGGGCGCTTGTCCGCCAACAGCAGGTTTTCGTCCTCGTAAACGATATCCAGCCTTGGCTGAAATAGGGTGAGGAAGAGAATTTCCTCGTTGGGCTTGTCAAAGAACTCGTCGTTGATATATAATTGTAAAACATCGCCGGCAGAGAGCCGGACATCCCGCTTGGCCCCCCTGCCGTTGACCTTGATCCGTTTGAGGCGGATGTACTTTTGCAGCAGGGCGGGGGGAAGCAGGGGCAGGTTCTTGGACACGAAGCGGTCCAGCCGCTGTCCGGCGTCATTTTTTCCAATGGTAAATTCCCGCATAAAGACCTCCCGGCGTATGGAACTGTCTTCACAGGCAGCCCAATCTGCGGATTTTTGAGTGTGCTGACCATATCATACCTGTTCCCGAGGCAGTTGTAAAGCCCGGGGCGGCATGAATTTTGAAAGTCCCTTATCCGTTTAAGCGCTGCCAGTAAAAAAAGCGTAAATAACCAGTATGTCTATTGCATAAACATACAAGCTGAAGAACCGAAAGGAAAATCCGCATGAAACATTTATACCGGCTTGCTGTGATCCTAATTGTTTTGGGATTTGCAGGAACCGCCGTGTTTCTTATATTAGCTCCAGATATCATACCCGCTCATTACAATTTTGCGGGAGAAGCAGATCGAATGGGCAGCAAGTATGAATATACTCTGCTTCCCGTCATTTCTGCAGGGATGGGTGCGGTTTTTCTTCTGCTGGCAAAACAGGCTCGCATTAAGAAGTGGACGAGTTTTGCCCTGATTGAGAAAATTTTTCTCGTGACTGCTATTGGCGAAATACTGCTGTTTCATGGCATAGGAGGAGCCGCTATGTGGACAGCTATGCACTATTTTGGATAAACAAGCAGTGGCAACACGAGGTTAATAAGGGATTTTTGAAAAAACAGGAGGTATCGCCATGGATATGGAGATGCTTTGCCGGGCCTTCCAGGAGACGAGGCCCTGGATTGATGATTTTCGGAAGCGGACTTACGAAAAGGCCTTCCAGGCCTATACGGAGCGGTTTGGTTCCAGCTATCTGGAAGCTGCCCGGGAGGCGGGGGAGGAGGGGCTCCAGCGTCTTGCCGGAGAGATTCTGGACGGTATTGAGGCGGGCTGGAAGCGCCAGCGTCCGTGGAACCGTCCGGCAGTTCGGGTGATGGAGAAGCAGATGGCGGTGGACTATCTCTCTCCCATGCTGCTGGAGCTGCCGGAGCCCATGTGCCAGACCCTCTGTGATTTACTGCGCCAGGGCTGGGCCGCCCGCTGGCCACAGGATGCTTACGGCGCCGCCACCTATGCGCAGCTGAAAAAGGGGTTCCGGGATACCATTATGGGCATCGAGCTGGGAAGAAGGCGCGGAGATGAGGAGTGAGGCCCTATGGAGATCCGGCATTTGAACGCAGCTGACGACCGCCTGGCCGTCAGCTGGATCTTTGAAGCCAGCTGGAAATACGCCTACCGGTATATTCTGACCCAGGAATATCTGGAGAGCATCCTGGCGGGAGGGTGGGCCGCTCATTTGGACAGTGAAGGGATGACTACGCTGATCATGCTGGAGGCGGCGGTATCGGCTCTTGCCGGGCAGGGGTACCAGGAAATTTTTCTCTGGGTGCTGGAGGAGAACCGGCGGGCCAGGGCCTTCTATGAGAAGGTGGACTTCCGGCTTTATGGGAAATGCCGCACAGACGTGATTGGCGGGAAAGCGGTGCGGGAGCTGGCCTATTGCCGCCATATTCCATAAATTGGTCCAACGGCTTGTATTTTCCGCGGATGTTTGGTATAATGCTCTCGTATTTTGAATTTTGATGACTGGAGAGGTCTCATGCTTCACTATCTGGAAAACCTGTTTCACGCTCTGGACCTGGGATCTCTGAAAGATGCCGCGCTGCGTATGGCGGCAGTTCTGCTGTGCCTGACAGTGCATGAGACCTGCCACGGACTGGCGGCCTGCGCATTGGGAGATCCCACCGCCAGGTCCAGACACCGGCTGTCCCTGAATCCTCTGCGGCATATCAACTGGTTTGGTCTTTTGATGATGTTTGCGGTGGGCTTCGGCTGGGCCAGGCCGGTACCGGTGGATCCCAGGTATTTCAAGGATCCAAAGCGGGGGATGGCGCTGACCGCCCTGGCGGGACCTGTCTCCAATTTCCTGCTGGCAGCATTGGCAATTGGGATTAGTAAAGTGATTTACCTTTCCGGATATTACCACTCGGCGCTGGATGCCGCGTTTATGTTTTGCCTGTACATTCTGGCGCCGCTGTCTGTGGGCCTGGGGCTTTTCAACCTGCTGCCCATCCCGCCGCTGGACGGCGCCAAGGTCCTGGGCGCCCTGCTGCCGGACGCGACATATTTCCGGATCATGCGCTATGAGCGGTATGGGATGCTGGCGCTGATTCTCCTCTCTTTCACCGGCGTGGGGAGTGCGGTCATCAGCCGGAGCATCATGACCGTCTACAGAGGTCTGTTCAACTTGTTTTATTGAGGTGTGGCTTTGGAAAATCCTGTGTTCAAACTGGAAAAAGTGGTCCGATCCAAGGAGGAGATGCAGGACTTTGAGGGACCGCTGGACCTGATCTTGTTTCTGCTTGGTAAGAACAAAATGGAGATTCAGGACATCTCTATCTCTTTGATTTGCGACCAGTACCTGGAGTGGCTGGCAGTGCGGCAGGGCATGGACCTGGAGGTGGCCAGCGAGTTTGTCACTATGGCTTCCCACCTGGTTTACATCAAGACACGGATGCTCCTCTCCATTGAGGACGAGGAGGCCCAGAGCGAAATGGACGCCCTGATCCAGTCTTTGGAGGAGCGCCGCCGGAACGAGCGGTATGTTCAGGTCAAGGCGGCGGCGGAGCAGCTGTCTCCCATGAGCGAGTTCGGGCGGAACATCCTGACCCGGCCCCCGGAGCCTGTGAAGCGGGGGAAAATCTATGAGTACGACCATGTCCAGGCAGATCTGGTCTTGGCTATGGCAGAAATCCAAAACCGGGCAGAGCGGGCGCTGCCGCCTCCTAAGACGGCTTTTCAGGACATCGTTCAGCACGAGCCATACCCGGTAGAAAATAAGGCACGTGAGATTTTGCAGCGGCTGAAGCAATTCGGCGTCACCCGGTTCCAGATGCTGTTCCGCGGAAACCGCAGCCGCAGCGAGGTGGTGGCCACCTTCTTGGCGGTGCTGGAGCTGTGTCGCGCCCATGTGCTGCGGCTGAGCGGCTCTGAGACGGAGTGCACTGTCCGGCAAGAAGGTGAGTGGCCGGAAGATCTGACAATATAGGAGACAAAATAATCAATATTTCGGAAATGGAGTATAAATTTGGAAACCTTGGAGACAAAAGAGATCGAATCCGCCGTGGAGGCGATTTTGTTCGCCTCCGGCGAACCTGTGCAGACAGAGCGGGTCTGCGTAGCCCTTGGGCTGGAGCGGCCCGCAGCGGAACAGGCCTTGCAGAGGCTGATGGATTACTACGCCTACGAGCGCCGGGGCATCCGGCTGCTGCATATTGAGGACAGCTGGCAGCTGTGCTCCGCTCCGGACCATGCCGACGCCGTTCGCCGGGCCTTTGAGATCCGCAAGCCGGCCAAGCTCAGTCAGCCGGCGTTGGAGGTATTGACCATCATTGCATACTACCAGCCCACCACCCGGGCCTATGTGGACCAGATCCGCGGGGTAGACAGTTCCTATACCATGAGTTTGCTGCTGGACCGGAAGCTGATCGAGGAGTGCGGACGGCTCCAGGTGCCGGGACGGCCCCGCCTCTACCGCACCACCAAGCAGTTTCTGCGGGCTTTTCACCTGACCAATCTGGAGGATCTGCCGGAGCTGCCGGACTTCGGCGTGGAGGGGCAGATGCGCCTCAACGAGAACGGCGAGGTAGTTGATACGGAGATCGAACCGGAGGAGAGCGGTGAATGCCCGCCGGAGGGCAAAGACAGCCCGGGGCAGGACCTGTAAGTTTTTGCCGTAGAATGAGGACCAGTGAATTTCTGGAGAGGGGGGCTGCCTGTGATCTGGCGTTGGGTACTGGGCATTCTGACCCTGCTGATCCTGCTGCTTTGCCGGACGAGGGCCGGTGTGCTGGTCACGCTAAAAGACACGGTGCGCGTGGATGTAAAGCTG
Source organism: uncultured Oscillibacter sp. (assembly GCF_910587525.1). Lineage (GTDB taxonomy): Bacteria > Bacillota > Clostridia > Oscillospirales > Oscillospiraceae > Oscillibacter. The sequence goes on from NZ_CAJULS010000079.1 coordinate 8,188, forward strand.
GGCTGGCTCCGTTTCCAGATCGTCCCCGGAAAGAAAGAGGCCCCGAAAACAAAAAAGCCTAAAAGAGAAAAGGGGAAGAGGACCAAAGCGGGAAGAAAAAAGAAATCATTTCCAAAGCCCTCTTTGGCGGATATACAGGATGTGCTCAAAACATTGGGACCGCCGCTGAAAAAGGCCTTGAACCGTACCCGCCGGGGGATCCGTATTGATCCCCTGTGCCTCTCGCTGGTGATCGGCGGACAGGAGGACCCGGCCGCCGCGGGAAAGCTCTACGGCGAGATCAACGCTGCTGTTTGGACGGGAATGCCTGTGCTGGAGCAGCTGCTGGACATCCCAACCCCCCGCATTCATACGGAGGCGGATTTTGACGCGGAGAAAACGCGGGCGGAGGGGACACTGGGGATTACGATCCGCATCGGCACGGCGCTGGCCATCGGGTTTGGGATTGCTGTCCCGGCCCTGCGGTGGTTCCTGCGTTATATGAGAAAACACCGGAAGAAGCAGCTGTCCGCGCCGGAGGAATCCGGAGTCAGGGCCGCATAAGGGAAGGAAGGTTTCAGTATGGAGAATAATATGGAAAAGAAGACACCTCTCAATGATCTGATGCGCTCCGCCATGGAGAAGGTCCGGGAACTGGCGGACACTAACGCCATCGTGGGCCAGCCCATCACCACGCCGGACGGCGTGACCCTGATCCCGATCTCAAGGGTCAGCCTGGGTTTTGGCTGTGGCGGCGGAGACTACGGAAAGGTACAGCCGAAGAGCTTTAGCGGCTGCAGCGGCGCGGGGGTGAACATTGCTCCGGTGGCATTTCTAGTTATCAAGGACGGTATTACCCGGGTGCTGCCGGTGGCGGTGCCGCCGGTGTCCACCGTAGACCGTGTGGTGGAAATGGTTCCGGACGTGCTGGATCGTGTGGAAAAATTTTTCGACAAAAAAGAAGAAAAAGATTTGGAGTAATGGGGGTATACTACCATCACCGTGAAAAATGAGGTGATGGTTCTTGCCAAAGCGTATACTCTGCTGTTTGACGGCGGTCATGTTGCTGTCTGCTGTTTTTCCCTGCCGGTCACATGCGGTGAGCACCTCCGCTACATCCGCCATCTTGATGGATGTGAACAGCGGACGGGTGCTCTACGAGCAAAATGCCGACGCGAAAATGCTGATTGCCAGCACTACCAAGATCATGACGGCGCTGGTGGCGATCCGGGAGGGAAATCTGGGAGATGTGGTTACCATAAATCATGAGACCACGCTGACCGAGGGGTCCTCCATGTATCTGAAAGAGGGAGAAGAGCTGACGCTGGAGACGCTTCTCTATGGCTTGATGCTCTGTTCCGGAAATGACGCCGCCGTGGCTATTGCGGGCCATGTGGGCGGCAGTCAGACGGGATTTGTGGCGCTGATGAATGAGACCGCCAGGGAGCTGGGGATGGAGCATAGCTCCTTTGCAAATCCCAACGGTCTGGATCATGAGAACCACTACTCCACCGCCAGGGATATGGCCCGTCTGGCCTGTGCGGCGGTGCAGAACGAGACGCTGGTGCGTATTGCCTCCACCCGGACGGTGACCGCCGGCGGGCGTACCATGACCAACCACAACAAACTTCTGAGTTATGTAGAAGGCTGCATTGGATTGAAGACCGGGTATACCCGGGCGGCGGGACGGACGCTGGTCAGCTGCGCAGAGCGGGACGGACAGCGTCTAGTGGCGGTGACGCTCCAGGACGGCAATGATTGGGCGGACCACCAGGCGCTCTTTGAGTATGGTTTTTCCGCCTATCCCGCCCAGCGGGCGGCGGTATTGGGACACACGATTGGGACGGCTGATATCCAGGGCGGTCTGTCTGGCACAGTGCCGCTGGCGGCAGCCTCCAGCTTTTCCTGGCCCGTGGGAGCGGGGGAGAGGCTGGAGACCCGGATCGAGTTGAGCAAGCCCCTGACCGCACCGGTGCTGTCCGGTACGGTAGCGGGCCAGGCGGTATTCACGTTGGATGGTGCGGAGATAGGCCGGGTTGACCTGCTGTGTGAAAAGACAGTACCGCCGAAGCTGGAGACTGCCATGAGCGCCCTGAAGACGGGATTGCTGGAGTGAGGATAACAAGAGATGGAAGAGCGGCTGCAAAAACTTCTCTCCGCCGCGGGGGTCTGCTCCAGGCGGACGGCAGAGGACTATATCACCGCCGGACGGGTGACAGTCAACGGGCTCCCTGCATCGCTGGGACAGAGGGCGGACCCGGAGCGGGACAAGATATGCGTGGACGGCCGGCGGCTTGGGTCCAGAGCCGCGCCGGTCTATTTGATGCTGAACAAGCCCCAGGGCTATGTGACCACGCTCTCTGATGAAAAGGGCCGCCGTACGGCGGCGGACCTGGTAAAAGACTGTGGCGCCCGGGTCTATCCGGTGGGCCGGCTGGACCTGAACTCCGAGGGGCTGCTGCTGATGACCAACGATGGAGAATTGGCCCAGCGAATGACCCATCCCAGTCATGAGGTTTCCAAGACGTACCATGTCTCGGTATCCGGGGCAGTGGAGGGCGCGGCAGAGCGGCTGTCTGCCCTGACGGATCTGGAGGGCGAGCCCATTCGTCCTGCCCAGGTGTCGGTGCTGAGGACCGCGGGAAGGACGGCGGAGCTGTCCGTCACGGTTCACGAGGGAAAGAACCGGCAGGTCCGGCGGATGTGCGCCGCCTGCGGACTGTCGGTCCGGCGGCTGCGCCGGGTGCAGGAGCATACCCTGGAGCTGGGAATACTTCCAAGCGGGGCGTGGCGGTACTTAACGGAAGAGGAGATTCAGGAGCTGAAACAGCTGTAGACAAAACTGATCGGTGAAAACAGCCGCCTTGGGCGGCTGTTTTTATGTCCGGAAGGCCTGTCTGCCGGACAACGTCATGACTGCGGCCGGGACAGCCGTGATTTTTGCAGTGGATGGTTGGAAAGTATT
>NZ_CAJULS010000080.1 GCF_910587525.1 uncultured Oscillibacter sp.
TCACGCCGCCCATCATCATCGCCGGGGCCATCGGCCTCAGCCAGGCGGACCGGGTCCTTCTGATTCAGGCATCCCTGATCATGTCCGCCGTCTCCACCCTCCTCCAGCTGTTCCCCATCGGGGGGCGGTTCGGCTCGGGCCTTCCGGTGATTCTGGGCGTCAGCTTTGCCTACCTGCCCAGCATGCAGGCCATCGCCGCCTCCGGCGGCGGGGTGTCGGCCATCGCGGGAGCTATGATCGCAGGCGGCGTCATCGCCGTCATCGTGGGGCTCTTTGTCAAAAAGATCCGGCTGCTGTTTCCGCCGGTGATTACCGGAACGGTGGTGTTCACCATCGGCCTCTCCCTCTATCCCACCGCCATCAACTACATGGCCGGCGGCACCGGCAATACCTACGAGTCCGTGATGTCCAAGGGACTGCCGGAGGCTATGGTGTACGGCTCCTGGCAGAACTGGCTCATCGCCGTTTTGACTCTGGCGGCGGTGATGATTCTGAACAACAAGGGCAGGGGTGTGTGCAGACTGGCCTCCATCCTGCTGGGGATGCTCTTCGGCTACATCGCGGCACTGTGCTTCGGCATGGTGAGCTTTGCCGACGTGGGAGACGCCGCCTGGTTCTCCCTGCCCCGCTTCCTGCACTTCGGCATCAGTTTTGACCTGCCCTCCTGCGTGGCCCTGGGGCTGCTGTTCGCCATCAACTCCATCCAGGCCATCGGCGACTTTACCGCCACCACCGTGGGCGGCATGGACCGGGACCCCACGGACAGCGAGCTCCAGGGCGGCATCATCGCCTACGGTGCGGCCAACATCCTGGCGGCCCTCTTCGGCGGCCTGCCCACGGCGACGTATTCCCAGAACGTAGGCATCGTCACCACCAACAAGGTGGTGAACCGGACGGTGTTCACCCTGACGGGAGCGTTTTTGCTGCTGGCGGGGGTCTCCCCCAAGTTCGCGGCGGTGCTGACCACCATCCCCCAATGCGTGCTGGGAGGCGCCACCATCACCGTGTTCTCCACCATCGCCATGACGGGAATGCGCCTCATCGCCTCCCAGGACCTGACGGCCCGGAACACCACCATCGTGGGCCTCTCCGCCGCCCTGGGCGTAGGCATCTCCCAGGCCAGCGCCTCCCTGAGCCAGTTCCCGGACAGCTTCACCATGATCTTCGGCAAGTCCCCGGTGGTCATCGCCACGCTGATGGCGGTGGCGCTGAACCTGATTTTGCCCAAGGAGGACAAATAAATCAGCCGGGCGGTTCAGACCGCCCGGCTTTTTTCTATCCGCCTGTCAGCATCAGCACCACGCCGTAGACGACGCTGGCCAGGGTGCCGAACACAATCACCGGCCCCGCCACCAGAAACATTTTGGCCGCCATGCCGGTGACAATGCCCTCGCTCTTGAAGTCGATGGCCGGAGATACCACGGCGTTGGCAAAGCCGGTGATGGGCACCAGCGTCCCCGCGCCGCCGAACCGGGCAATCTTATTGTACAGGTTCAGCCCCGTCAGCAGGGCGGACAGCAGCACCAGGGAGCAGGAGGTGGCGGTGCCCGCGTCCTCCTGGTTCAGCCCCGCCGCGGCCCAGCCGTTTTGAATCAGCTGGCCCAGCACGCAGATCAGACCGCCGATCACAAAGGCCAGAACCACGTCCTTCACCAGCGGGGATTTCTGGGCCCGCTGCTTGACATACTGCTGGTACTCCTGGGGTGTCAGATCCATGGGGAATCCCTCTTTTCTGGAAAGTTTTGTGTAGTATCCCCGGTATACGGCAGAATATTCCCCCTTTTGCCCTCCGTGCTAACATAGTTAAATTTCGCCGGCTTGCCTGAACAGGCAGCCGCCCTTTCCAGGACAGCCATGCCATTGAACTGAAATTTTCATCAACGGGGCGCACCCCAAAAGCAGCAGTTTTATTCCTTCTTCCGTGTCAAGAAAATTCCAATGACTGCGCCTATAAGAATCATCGGCGCCAGCCTGACAAACAGCCATTCAAACGCGTGAAAAGCTGCTCCGGCAACGGCGGTTTCAGGATCGCCGTAATTCCAGCCCAGGTAGGGGCTGTTGAATGCTTTTAAGACAGCAAACATTATTATGATGACCGCACACAATGAGATCAACAGCCAATGCAGCGTTCTTTGTCTCGCGGTCTTCCTTTGCGCAAGCTGTAAATTTATGATCTCCAGTTTTTCGGAAATCACTTTTAAGTCATCCGCCTTCGACTCCATAACGGTTTCTCCAAGCAAAGTGCTTACGGGCGTTTCAAGCGCCTCTGATATGGAGAGCAGCATATCAGAATCGGGAACTGACAATCCCTGCTCCCATTTCGAGATTGTCTACCGCACCACATTCAGCTTGACCGCAAGCTCTTCCTGCGAAAGTCCTTTTGATTTCCTGATGATTTTGATGTTCTCGTTTAACATGAGTGATGACCGCCTTTCTTTCTGTTGTTAGCGCTATTATCCAAAGAACTGCCCGTTGCCGCAAGCAACGCATATTAACATTCCTGTTTTACCGCCATGGCATACTGCCGGATATGCCGGCAGGGAGGAGCTCACGCCTGATAAATTCTTCCCGTCATCACCTATTGACCGGGAGTGTCCGTTTCAAAGATTTGACGTAGGGGCCAGGCACTGTCCCGGCCCTGCAAAACCACGGCCGTAGCCCAAAATTCCGGATGATAAAATGCGCGGCCGGACGCTCCCCAGAGCAGTTGTCAGAAATCATGAGAAAAAAGGAAGCGGGGACAGGGAGTGCAGAGCAAAGCGGAGGACGCGGGCGGGCTGACGCCCGCCAGGGCCGGCAACGCGGCTATGCCTTTCCCGGACCGCTGAACTTTTCTCAGTATTTTGGGGAATTGCTCTGCAGTTCCGAGGCGGCAGAATTTTTCTTGAAGGGACAGATGCGTCCTTGCAAATCCAAATGAAACGCGTTATATTGTTCACAGTAAACTTTGGAGGGACCGCTCATGAAACCGGAGAAAAAGCCCCTGGGGCTGTACATCCATATCCCCTTCTGCAAGCAGAAGTGTACTTACTGCGACTTCTACTCTCTGCCGGGCTGCGACGAGGCCCGGATGGAAGATTACACTGAGGCCCTGTGCGCCCACCTGGCGGAGCTGGCCCCCTACGCCGCCGGATATCTGGCGGACACGGTGTACTTCGGCGGCGGCACCCCCAGCTATCTGGGGGAGAAGCGGCTGGTGAAGATTCTGAAAACCATCCTGAAAAAATACCGAGTGACAAAGGACGCGGAGATCACCCTGGAGGCCAATCCCGACTCCGCCGGGGACTGGAAATCCTTGAAGGCCCTGCGGAAGGCGGGCTTCAACCGCATCTCCCTGGGAATGCAGTCCGCCTGCGCCGAGGAGCTGCTGGAGATCGGCCGGGTCCACACGGCAGACCAGACCGCCGCCGCCGTGGAGGCCGCCCGGAAGGCGGGGTTCCAGAACCTCTCCCTGGACCTGATCTACGGCCTGCCCCGCCAGGCCATGAGTCAGTGGCGCAAGAGTCTGGAGGCCGCTGTCTCCCTGGGGCCGGAGCACCTGTCCTGCTACGGGCTGAAGGTGGAGGAGGGCACACCTCTCTTCGCCCGCCGGGAGGAGGCGGAGCTGCCGGACAACGAGGCCCAGGCGGACCTGTACCTCTGCGCCGTGGACTATCTGTCGTCCCAGGGCTACCGGCAGTATGAGATCTCCAACTTCGCCAAAGAGGGCTTTGCCTCCCGGCACAACCTGAAATACTGGACACTGGGGGAGTATATGGGCTTCGGCCCCGGGGCCCACTCGGACCTGGGCGGCGCCCGGTACGCCTATGAGAAGGACCTGGAGGGCTACATCCGGGGCGTGCGGGAGAACGGCCCCCTGCTGTCGGAGAGCGACCGCATTCCCCCCATGGACCGGGACATCGAATGGCTGATGCTGGGACTTCGGACCGTGTACGGCCTGGACCCCAGAGAGTTTGAAAACCGGTTCCGCCGCCGCTTCCGGTGCTTCCTGCCCTTTTTGGAGAAGTGCCGGGAGGCGGGCTACGCCGTGTGCGAGGAAGACCGCTGGCACCTGACGCCCCGGGGATTTCTGGTATCCAACCAGATCATCGGCGGAGTGCTGGACGCTCTGGCGGCGGAGAAGCGCCGCCGGGCCGAGGCCGCCGCCAGGGGCGATTTCCGGGTGGAGAACTGAGGAGGCTTTCATGCACGTCTACACCGCGGGCCAGTGGGTCTTGCTCTTTTACTTCTATTGTCTGTGCGGCTGGGTCTGGGAGTCCTGCTACGTCTCCGCCCACCAGCACCGGTGGGTGAACCGGGGATTCCTCCACGGGCCCCTGCTGCCCATCTACGGCTCCGGGGCCATTATCATCCTCTTCGCCGTCATCCCGGTGGAGAACAACCTGTATTTGGTATGGCTCTTCGGCATGATCGCCGCCACGGCCCTGGAGTATGTCACCGGCGCGGCCATGGAGCGGATCTTCAAGGTCCGCTACTGGGACTACTCCGGCCAGAAATTCAATCTCAACGGCCATATCTGCCTCACCAGCTCCGTCGCCTGGGGATTCTTCTCCATTCTGCTGGTGCGCCTTGTCCACCCGCCCATCGGGCGTCTGCTGGTCCGGGTCCCGGCCCTGGTGGTGGACCCGGCGGCCTTGGCCCTCACCGCTGCCTTCACGGCGGATGTGGTCTGCTCCGTCCAGGCCGCCCTGGACCTCAAGGACGTGCTCACCCGCCTGACAGAGGAGAATGAGGAGCTGCGCCGTCTGGCACGGCGAGCGGAGATCGCTGCCGCCTTCGCCGAGGACGACCTGCGCCGCTTCCGGGAGCGGACGGAGGTGGAAAAACTGCAAAGCCGGGTTCAGGAGGAACTCCAGGACCTGCGCCGGGCCCGGGCCCAGCGGGCCGAAAAGCGCCAGGCCGCCTGGGAGGAGGCTTTCCGCCGCCGCACCGCCGCCAAGCTGGAGGCTCTGGATACCATCGCCAAGGCGCTGGAAACCTGCCGGGACCACCTGGACAGCCTGCCGGAGCTGACGGGGGAGGCCCTGGAGGAGCGCCGGGCAGACCTGGAGGACGCCATCGTCCGCCTGCGGCGGCGGGAGGCCGTCATCCGCGCCCAGGAGCCCCGGAGCTACCGCCGCTCCCTGCGTATCCTGCGGGGCAACCCCTCCGCCGCGGCCCGCGGCTTCGGCGAGGCTCTGGAGACCCTGCGGGAGCTCACCGGCCGGAGGTAACCGGCCATTCGGCAAATTTACCCTTTTTCAGCGAAAAAATATTGACAAATTGTGAACAGGGACTATAATAAGACTGTCAACCTTGTGTGTCAAGTTTTTCACAATTATATGGGAGGGAAATCAATGCTGAAAAAAATTTCCAACGGATGCGTGCGCATCATGAACCGGTGGCTGCCGGACCCGTTCCTGTTCGCCATCATCCTGACCATCGTGGTCTTTGTCGCCGCGTGCATCGGCACCATGCAAAGCCCCATTGAGATGATCTGGGCCTGGGGCGGCCGGGGCGGCACCGCCATCGGCATGTGGAACCTGCTGGCCTTCTCCATGCAGATGGCCCTGGTGCTGGTGCTGGGCTCCGCACTGGCCTCCGCCAGGGTCTGCAAGAAGATCCTCAGCTCCATCGCGAGCATGGCCAAGGATAAGAAGGGCGCCATCCTCATCACCACCTTCGTCTCCACCATCTGCTGCTGGCTCAACTGGGGCTTCGGCCTGATCGTGGGCGCTCTGCTGGCCAAGGAGATCGCCCGCCGCGTCAATGACGTGGACTACCCCCTGCTGATCGCCTCCGCCTACTCCGGCTTCGTGATCTGGCACGCCGGCCTCTCCGGCTCCATTCCCCTGGCCCTGGGCGGCGAGGGCTATACCATCGCCACCACCGGGCAGACCTTCGTGGCCCAGTCCGGCGAGACCATGCTCCACCCCGTGAACCTTATCATGTGCCTGGTGATTCTGGTCGCCATGCCCTTCCTGAACTACGCCATGCACCCCGACAAGGAGCACACCGTGCTGGTAAATCCCGCCGTGCTGGTGGAGGAGAAGGAGAAAGAGTACTCCATCGAGACCCCTGCCGAGAAGATGGAGCACAGCAAGATCCTGTGGTTCATCATCTGCGCCATGGGCATCATTTACATCATCTGGTTCTTCTGGACAAAGAAGACCTTCGTGCTGGACCTGAACATCGTCAACTGCATCTTCCTGTTCCTGGGCCTGCTGGCCCACGGTGACCTGCGCCGCTATGTGGACGCCATCGGCGACGCCGCTGCCGGCTCCGCCGGGATCCTGCTCCAGTTCCCCTTCTACGCTGGCATCATGGGCCTGATGACCGCCACTAACGCCAACGAAGTGTGCCTGGCCGGCATCATCTCCGACTTCTTTGTGGACATCTCCAACACCGTTACCTTCCCCGTGTGGACCTTCCTGTCCGCCGGCGTGGTCAACTTCTTCGTGCCTTCCGGCGGCGGCCAGTGGGCCGTCCAGGGCCCCATCGTCATGCCTGCCTCCGCCAAGCTGGGCGTTGAGGCCGGCCGGGCCGCCATGGCCATCGCCTGGGGCGACCAGTGGACCAACATGATCCAGCCCTTCTGGGCTCTGCCCGCCCTGGGCGTGGCCGGGCTGAAGGCCAAGGACATCATGGGCTACCTGGTGGTGGTCCTTGTGTTCACCGGTATTGTGGCCTGCCTGGGCTTCCTGGCCTGGGGCCTGCTCGTCTGATTTCAGCGGACAAGTTCATATGCTCATAGTCAAAGGGCGCCCTCCGATTTCAATCGGGGGGCGCCCTTTTATGACTGCGGCTGCAGCCGGCGCAATGATTGGAGCTCAGTCCAAACCCGCCGGGGCTTTGCCCCAGACCCCGCCGCCTTTTGAAATGAAAAAGGCGGCCCTAAACTTTAACGATAACTATTCGTCAAATACCTCCGCCAGCAGCTCCATGGCCCGGGGCAGATCGGCCGCCTCCAAGCCGGCGTAGTTCACCACCAGGGTGTGGGCGTAATCCGGCCGGGGCCGGGCTGCGTACTCCGACAAAAACCCCAGCCGCACGCCCAGGGCCTCCCCCCGGCGGCGGAGCTCCCCGTCGGACCTGGCCGTGTCCAGCCGCAAGAGGAAGTGAAGCCCCGCCCCCTGCTCCGAGATAGCGATCCGCCCCGCGAAGGAGCTGGCCCGGAAGGCCTCCAGCACCCGGTCCCGGCGGAGGCGGTACTCCTTGCGCATCCGGGAGAGGTGCTGGTCGTAGTGCCCCCCCGCCAGGAAGCGGGCCAGCACATGCTGGTCCAGGGCCGGGACGGTGCAGGCGTAAAAACCCAGCTCCCGGCGGTACCGCTCCAACAGCCTTGGCGGCAGCACCATGAATCCCACGCGCATGGAGGGGGAGATGGTCTGGGAGAAGGTGTTCATATACACCACCCGCCCTCCGTCGTCAATGCTCTGGAGGGTGGGGATGGGACGGCCGGTGAAGCGGAGTTCGCTGTCGTAGTCGTCCTCGATGATGACGCCGTCCCGCCCCTCCGCCCAGCGCAGCAGCGCCTGCCGCCGCCCGATAGGAGTCACCAGGCCCGTGGGGTAGTGGTGGGAGGGAGAGAGGTGGAGCACTCCGGCCCCGGAGGCGGCCAGGGCATCCAGGTCCACCCCCTGGCCGTCCAGGGGCACCGGGAGGCAGGCGGCGCCGCACTTGCCGTAGACCTGCCGGATCTTGGGATACCCCGGGTCCTCCACGGCGAAAGCCGCCCCCGCCAGCAGCTGGGCCAACAGGAGGTAAAGGTACTCTGCCCCCGCGCCCACCACGATCTGCTCCGGGGCCACCGCCATGCCCTTCCGGTCCCGCAGATCTTTGGCGATGGCCTGCCGCAGGGCGGGCAGTCCCTGCCGGTGCACCGGGGTCAGAAGGGCCTCCCCACCCTCGGAGAGGACCTGCCTGGTCAGGCGCACCCACACGGAAACCGGAAACCGGGACACGTCCACCTGGCCGCTGGCCAGGTCCAGCCGCCAGGCGGGCTCCTCTGTCTCCCGGGAAACCGCCGCCGGAACCGCCGGAGCGGCGGCCAGCCGCTCCACCGGGGCCGCGAAAAACCCCCGCCGGGGCCGGGAGAGAAGAAAGCCCTCCGCCTCCAACTGCCGGTAGGCGTTCTCCACGGTGATGACCGAGATCTGGAGATGCTCCGCCAGCGCCCGTTTGGAGGGCAGACGCTCCCCCGCCGCCAGCTTTCCCTCCAGGATGTCCTCCCGGATACGCTGATACAGGTACTCGTACAGGGGCAGCCCGCCCCGGTCCTCCAGGGAGTAGGTCAGCATGAATACGTCCCCTTTCTGACCTTATAAAAATTTTGATAATTGGATATTTTAATCATATCACAGATACGCTATGATGACAACATCAACCAACAAAAAAGGGAGTGGAGACGATGGAAAAAACGTTGGAACGGCCGGAGGCGGCCGCCGCCAATAAGACGAAGCTGCTGGTGATGACAGCGCTGTTCGCGGCTCTTGGCTGCGCGGCCACCATGGCCGTCAAGGTGCCCTCCCCCACCGGCGGGTATATGAACCTGGGGGACACGGTGGTGCTGCTGGGGGCCTATTTCCTGGGGCCGGTGTACGGCGCCGCAGCCGGCGGCGTGGGCCCGGCCCTGGCGGATCTGCTGGGGGGATACCCGGTATATGTCCCCGCCACTCTGGTCATCAAGGCCGTCATGGGAATCACGGCAGGACTGCTGTACCGGCTCCTGCGCCGGCGGGGCGTCCCCGGAGTCATCGCCTGCGGCGTGGCGGGGGAGGTTCCCATGGTGCTGGGCTATTGGCTGTTTGACGCCATCCTGGTCTCCGCCGGGGGCACCGCCTTCGGCACAGCTCTGGCGGGAGCTTCCGCGGGCATTCCCAGCAACCTGGTGCAGGCGGCCTTCGGCGCGGCGGCCTCCACGCTGCTGCTGGCGGCCCTGCGCCGCAGCGGCTATGTGCGCAGGGAGTTTCCCAATCTATGAGGCGGGTGCGGCTCCCTTAAACTTCCCCGCTTCATTTGCGGCTGACCCCCTATACAATGGAAGCCGCAGCCCGGTGAAGAAGTATTTTCGCCGGGCTGCGGAGAGTTTTCAAACTTTGAAAACTCTCCATTAAAATGGCGCTGGGAACCCCTCCCGGGTTCCCAGCGCACGCTCCTCCCTTCCGTTGAATCACTCTCCACGGTTTTCGGCAGTCAGACAGCCCGGCGGGTTCTAAAACCCGCCGGGCCGCTGTATGTTCTATATGATTAGGCCTTGTTGGATCAATGGCGAAATGCTCAACGGCGAGAGATCTTTTCGCCGGTCAAGGCGATTTGACACCGCCATACCTTGTGCATGGCAGAGAACATCAACGCGGAGCGCCAGAAAACGGTCCGCCGCCTGGGCGTTTTGACATTTTCAAACAAGAACTGAAAAATCACATCTGTCCCCAGCCGCCGGTCCAGCCGCTGTTGGGATCGTCCTCCAGCCGGGGCGGCCCGCCGTCCCGCAGGCCCACGCCGGAGGTGCGCTTGGCAATCTCGAAGTACCCCAGCTCCACGCACTCCCGGTTCGGTACGAAGAACAGCCCCACCACCAGAGAAAACGCGCTGGAGATCAGGCTCCAGGCCCACATGGGCAGAATGATGGCCTGTGCCACCAGCTCGGCAGCGGGGAGATCCGGCACGGGGCCGGTGACAATCTGAAAGATTAGCCGGTACAGCAGGAACAGCATCACCAGCATCGGCAGCGACGCCAGCATCAGCCATCCGAAATAGCTCCAGTCCAGGGCAAAGAGCTGGCTCTTGTAGCCCCAGGTCTGGCGCTTGCTCATGTCCAGGGCCTCCATGACGCCGATGCCGGGGTTTTCATACAGGTTGTAAAGGGCGAAGCGGTAGCGGTAGGCGGCCACGATGCCGGGGACGACGAAGAGCATGGACCAGAGCATGATGAACACAGTTTCCACAATGGTCAGGGCGATGAGCTTTCCAACAAAGGAAAAGCCGTCAAACAGCGTCAGGTACTCCGCCCGCTCTCCCCGGCGGACGGCCATGCAGTACAGAGAGAAGCCCGCGCCCAGCACCGCGGTCAGCAGAGTGGTCAGCACATAGACGAAGATGCCCACAAGATTCCGGTCCAGTACCGCATTGCCGCCGCCGGACAGATAGTCCAGCACACCCAGGACCATCGCAAGCCCCAGATACAGCGCCGCCATGCCCCTGGGAGACACCTGCGCGGTGCTGAGCAGCTCCCGCATCTCCGCCTTCAGCCGTTTTCTGTCAATGAGTTCCGCCATCATGGTGGGACACCTCCATTTTCCAAAGCTCGCCGGCAGCCCGGCGCTGCCGACAGTTTAGCACATTCCGGCACGCTTGGCAAGAGAGGCGGCGGCACAGTGGAAAATTTCCCCAAAGAGGGTAAAAATGCCCGATTCGTCAGGATGACATGAAAAAAAGGATGAATTCCAGCAAAAACCGTCGTTCACAGTCTGGACATTTCTCAAAACAGGGTGTAGAATAGAGAACAGTATGTGATAGAAGCGCCAGAGCGTAGTCCGCCCCGTCCCAAGCCGGTGGATGGGGCTTTCCCCGCGCGAAAGGCCGCTATCAGGAGTAAAAATGAGGTGAAGACTATGGCACAAGCTTTCTTTGGCGGCGTTCATCCCAACGACATGAAGGCCGCAACCAATGAAAAGGCCATCGAACAGCTGCCAGCCCCGGCAGAGGTGGTCATCCCCATGTCGATGCACTTTGGCGCGCCCTGCACCCCCTTGGTAAAAGCCGGGGACGAGGTAAAGGTGGGCCAGAAGATCGGCGAGTTCCGGGGGCTGGGCGCCCCCATCCACGCCAGCGTCTCCGGCAAGGTGAAGGCCGTGGAGCCCCGTCCCTATTCCATGGGCGGCAACATCACGTCCGTCATCATTGAAAACGACTTCCAGAACACCCTCTCCGAGGAGGTCCAGGCCCCGGCCAGCCCCGGCGCCCTGACCCCTGACGAGATGGTGGAGATCGTGAAGAACGCCGGCATCGTGGGCATGGGCGGCGCGACCTTCCCCACCCACGTGAAGATCTCCGGCGGCATCGGCAAGGTGGACACTGTCATCATCAACGGCGCGGAGTGCGAGCCCTACATCACCGGCGACCACCGCACCATG
>NZ_CAJULS010000081.1 GCF_910587525.1 uncultured Oscillibacter sp.
CGGATGGGCAGCTCAGTATGATCCCCTGGGACTACAATCTGGCCTTCGGCACCTTCCAGGCGAGAGACGCCTCCGCTGCGGTCAACGACCCCATCGACACGCCCCTGTCGGTCTCCGGGGACGGCGACCGACCCATGGCCGACTGGATCTATGGCGACGCAGCCTATACGGAGCTGTATCACCAATATTTTGCGGAGTTTCTGGAGACGGTGGACCCCGCCGCCATCATCGGCGAAGCGTATCAGCTGATTGCGCACTATGTGGAGCGGGACCCTACGAAATTCTGCACCACAGCGGAGTTTGAAACTGGTGTGGACGCCTTGAGGACGTTCTGCCGCCTCCGCGCCGAGAGCGTATCCGGCCAGCTGGCGGGGACGGTTCCGTCAACGGATGATGGACAGTCCGCCGGTGATTCGGCCCTGGTCGATGCCTCGGCTCTGACCCTTTCCGACATGGGGACCATGAACATGGGCGGCGCCGGGGATCCCGGCGGCCGCGGCGGCCCGGGAGAGCAGGACGGCACCGGACCGGATTCCTTCCCGCAGGCGGAAAACAGGCCGGAGGGCTCTGAGAGACCCTCCGGCCGGATGGATGCCATGGGGATGGAAATGCCTGATGGAGTTCCTCCCGTCGGGAACGGTCCGCAGGATGGGCGCGGAGCTGCGTCAGACAGCCAGGCCCTTCTCCCGCTGCTTGTCTCGGTTCTGGCGCTGCTGGCGGGGATTCTGTCGGCCTGGAGGTACCGGCGGAACGGGCGGCGAAAAACGCCGCCGGGGAGAAAATCCGCCGCCCAGACTCAGGAAAACTGGGCGTGCAGCCGCCGGTAAGTGTCGTTGTCCTTTTGGGACAGCTCCCGGTCCACCTGGGCCAGCTGCCGCTCCAGCTCCCTGGCCCGGGTCTCGTCCGTTTCAGTCCGGAGCTGGCCTTCCAGTTGTTCCCGGCGTTTTTTCAGCTGTTCGATTTCCCGGTCCACCTTTCCGGTGTCACAGGTGCATTTCTCCTCACCTCTGCCAGAAGCGGGTTTTTCCGGTCCTTCCGGCGCGGGGGAATTTTCACCCTCCGGAAGAGGGGCGGCCTCCCTTGGTTCGGGGTCGTCAAAAAAGATCTTGGGACTGCCGTCCTCGTCCTTTCCCATCCAGTACAGGCCGCAGGGCGTGCGGGCCTCCTCTGGAATGTACTCATCCGTCACAGGGGCTGCGGGGGCGGTTCGGGCCTCCTCCTGCCGGGGGGACTGAACACCGGAGGTCTCCCGGAGGCTTGGGGCAGCGGCGGGGGAATGGATCATGCCGGAAATGGGTTCCATGGCGGTCTCTCCTTTCAAAAGTGATGTGGTGAGACCAGTTTCCCCCTTTTGGGAGAGGATTTCAAGGCCTTTGCTCTGAACGGTCCTCTGACTGTCCTGAGATGTCCAGCAGCACGTGGAGCTGAAAGCGGCCGTCCTCTTTTTCCGCCAGCATGGCGCCATGGTACTTTTCCGCCGCCGCCTTTATGTTGCGCAGGCCAGTCCCCATGGGCGGCAGGGGGCCGGGAGGACAGGTGTTTTCAAAAGACAGCCTGTAAAAATTTCCCTGGCGGCGGCCCGTGATCCGCAGAGATCCAGGCTCCGGGACAGCCAGGCAGGCCCGGACGGCGTTGTCCAGGGCGTTGGCGAAGATGACGCACAGGTCAAAGTCGTCCACGCCACTCTTCCGGGGCCAGAGCAGAGAAACCTCCGCCTCTACGCCCCGGGCGGTCTCCAGCTTGTCCGCCAGCAGGATGTCAATGACGGCGCTGCCGGTGTGGAAGGCGGGGGACAGGGCCTCCGCCGCAGTCCGCAGGGACGCCAGATAAGCGGTGCCATCTTCTGTTCTGCCGGTATTCAGCAGTCCCTCCAGCACCGTAAGGTGGCTGTTCAGATCGTGGCGGAGGGAGCGGGTCCGCTCCTCCCGGGTCCGGGCCTCCTGGATATAGGTCCGCTGGGCCCGGGCGGCCTGGGAGAGGGCGTCCAGCGCCGCCTGGGCCCGCTGTCCCTGGCAGGCACGGCGGTAGGCGTGCAGGGTACACAGCAGAGCGCTGAGGCCCAGGACCTGGAGAGCCAGCAGGCCCAGGTGCTTTCCCGGCTCCGCCGGGGCGGGGACAGACAGGCGGCCGTAGACGGTCTGGGTGAAAAAGACCTCCGCGGCGAAGAAGAACACGCTGGTCAGCAGGGGGAGCCGGAGATAGGGGTCCGGCTCCTCCTGTGGAGGGAGACACTTCAGGATAAGCTGGCAGCTGCCCCAGCACAGGGCAAAGGCCAGCAGGACGGCCAGGATGACCAGCGGATACAGAAGAGGCGTGCCCGTTATCCCAATAAAGGCGATGCACTCCAGGGACCCCACGATGCCGGAGGAGAGCTGGGAGGTGTAGACCGCCAGCACCGCCGCCGCGCAGGAGAGAGGCCGGGAGCTCTTCAGCGCCAGACGGCTGAAGGCGAAGAGGGCCAGCAGCTCCCCGGCCGCGGCAAAGGCCTCGCCCAGAGCGAGGGCGCGGGAGACCGCGTCTACGGCGCAGAGAAACAGGAGATACCCGGCAAAATACCGGCATTTGGCGGGCTTCCCCGACAGGCGGCAGGTAAACGCGATGTGGGCGGTCACCAGAGTGGCCAGGGTCAGACCCTCCAGAAGCAGGCTGAACCAGTCCATATCAGAAAGACCTCTCTCTCATGCGGCGCAGCAGCGCCTGGGTGAAGTCCTGCTCCCGCAGCCGGGAGACGGGGATCTCGGTGCCCTGGGGCAGCGTCACCCGGCCTCCGCCGCAGCCCAGGACGAAATCAAGATTTACAAGATAGCTCCGGTGGCAGCGGAAGAAGCGGCCGTCCACCTGATGTTCCAGGTTCTCAAGCTTTTCGTAATAGTCCACCGTGCTCCCGTCCCGCAGGTGGAGGTAGACTTTCCGGCCCAGGACCTCCCCGTACACGATGTCCGCCAGGGGGATCATCCGGCGGGAGTTTCCCCGCTGGATCAGAATGCGTCCGCTGTCCCGCCGCTCCAGCGCCTGGAGGGCCCGGTCCATGGTCCGGCGGAAGCGGACGGCGTCCAGGGGCTTGAGCAGATAGTCGAAAGCCTCCACGGCAAAAGCGTCGAACACCAGCTCACCCAGCACCGTCACAAAGATCAAAAGCCCCCGGCACCCCGACTGCCGCAGGCGCCGGGCCGTCTCCATGCCGTCCATCCCCTCCATCTGGATGTCCAGAAGGATCAGGTCAAAGTCCCCGGCGTATTCCAGCAGGGCCGCGCCGGAGGAGAAGCCCTCCACATGAAAGGGCAGGCGCCGCTCTTCCATGTAAAGAGTGAGACGGGCGGTGAGCGCCTCCAGCATCCGGGGGTCGTCGTCGCAGAGCGCGCAGTTTATCATAATAATCACCATTTTACAGCATACCAAATATCCGAAAAAAGAGCAATCCCGCTGTCGTGAGATGGCGGGATTGTGTTATGAACGGCACTAAAAGAGGTCCGCCCACTGGCGCAGCAGGGACTCCGCCAGGGCCTCGTCCTTTTTCAGATAGGCCAGATGCAGATTGTACAGCACCCCGTCCTCTACCAGATAGCCGTCCATGCCGAAATAGCCGCTGGCAAGGCCCGTATCGGTGATGACCTGGTACTGTCTCCCGCCGGCGGTGGTGCGGAGGGATTCACGGAACGCCACATCTTCTGTGGTCCTGGCCCCGATGATGACGGTGTCCTCGCTGTCCTCTGTAAAGATGGTGGCAAAGGCCTGGAGGCGGACGCCCCCCACCTCGTAGTCCGTCTCCAGCCGGATGCGCAGCAGCCGCCCCTGGGGATCGCCGGTAACGTCCAGGCTTGTCCGCGTCTCCTCCAGCTCCCAGTCCAGCCCCCGCAGAGCCTCCAGGCCGATATACTCCCGGGCCTCGGCGGCGGAGGGGAAGTGTGTCCGCCGCAGGGTGCCGGGATACCAGCTGCTGAAGAGGTCGTAGTTTTCGAATTGCCGGGCGATCTCCTCCCCCGCCTCCTGAATCTCCCCCGTCAGGGCGGAGACGGGGAATTTTTCCACGTCCGCCGCCAGGTCGTAGCCGGACTGGGTGAGCTCCGAACCCGGCGCTCCCCGGGCGGTGAAGGTGTCGAGCAGCCAGGTGCCGCCCCCGGCGGCCACTGCCGCCGCAGAGGCCAGAAAGCACACACAGGCCGCGGCAAGGACGGCCCGCCGCAGCCGGGGACGTCTTCTTCCGGCGGGGGCGTCTGCCGCCGCCTGCACATAAATTGGGTCCGCCAGCTCCAGTTTTTCCAGCAGCTCTTCGCCTGTCATAGGTCATGACCCTCCTTTTTCAGATATTCCCGGAGACGGTTCCGGCTCCGGTAGAGAGAAGTTTTCACCTTGCTCTGGGTCAGGGAATACCGCTTCGCGATGGTGGACACGGAGTCCATGTACCAGTACCGCCGCAGGAAGATATTCCGGTTCTCCTCACTGAGAGCGCCGAGAAAGCGGTTAATGGTCTCCCCCAGGGCCAGGCCGTCCAAGTGCCCGGCGGCGTTGTCCGGAGCGGGGAGACACTGTTCCAGCTCCCGGGTGAGCTGAAGCAGGGGGGCGCTTCGCTTCTGGCGGCTCCGCTCCCGGCAGCGGTCCAGGGCGGCGTGGCGGGCAATCCGGGCCAGGAAGGGGTAGAGGTACTCCCGGGGCTCATGGGGC
This sequence comes from uncultured Oscillibacter sp., assembly GCF_910587525.1. GTDB lineage: Bacteria > Bacillota > Clostridia > Oscillospirales > Oscillospiraceae > Oscillibacter. The sequence goes on from NZ_CAJULS010000081.1 coordinate 4,663, forward strand.
GGGATGGCGTTCCAGGCTGCCAGATACACGTCGTTCTCGCACTCCTCGGCGGTCTGAGGGTCCTCCAGCAGGTTTTTCGCCAGGGCCCGCAGGGCGGGGCCGTATTTCTCAGCGGTGTGGGCCAGAGCGGACTCGTCCCGGGCCAGGTATAATTCTACAATCTGACTGTCCTCCATGAGCCATGCCCCCTCTCCGGTATGGGTCTCTCTGCCGAATTAAGCGCCATCTGCGGCGGTCTGGTTACATTTTTTCAGAAAATTATAGCGAAAAGTTCCGCTTCTGTAAAGATTCCGGAGCCGCCCGCGTCCGGAGGAAAAATTTCTCTTGACAAATGGCGGCTCCGCAGATAAAATAGCTTCAATTATTTTAGTTAAAATAATTTAATTAAAATAATAAAATTTTTACAGGCGAGGAGTGGACATATGGAATTCGAGAAAGTGCGCGACGTAATCGTGGAGACGCTGGGCTGTAAGGCCGAACAGGTGACCGAGCAGGCCACCCTGGAGGAACTGGGGGCGGACTCCCTGGCCGCCGTGGAGCTGATCATGGCCCTGGAGGAGTCCACAGGCATCACTATCGATGATGCCGACGCGGCAAATCTCAAGACCGTGGGCGATATCCTGAACTATTTAAAAACCCACTGCTGACATGCGCCCGGCGGGGGAAGTCCCCCGCCGGACGATATTCCCCACAGGGAGGAATGGCTATGACCAACCAGGAGATTTATGATTTGATTGCCTGTTTTGACCGCAGCACTGCCCAGACAATGCGGCTGTCCATGCAGGACTTTACCGTAGAGCTGACCCGGGGCGGAGCCCAGGCCCCGGCGGCGCCCGCCGCTGCCGCCGGAGGGGCGGAGGTGGTTCCAGCCCCTGCGCCCAGAGCCAAGGAGACCATCAATGCCCCGCTGGTGGGAACCTTTTACACGGCCTCCTCACCGGAGAGCCCGCCTTTCGCGGCAGTGGGTGACCGGGTAAAAAAGGGGCAGACTGTCTGCCTCATCGAAGCTATGAAGATGATGAGCGAGGTCTCCGCCCCCTGTGACTGCGTCATCGAAGAGGTGGTGAAAGCCAACGGTGAGCTGGCGTCCTTCGGAGAACCGCTGTTCCGTTACCGACCATGCTGAGACGGGTATTGATTGCAAGCCGCGGTGAGATCGCCCTGCGGGTTTTGCGGAGCTGCCGGGAACTGGGCATTGAGACCGTGGCTGCCTATTCCGAGGCGGACAGCGAGTCCCTCCACGTCCAGCTGGCCACTCAGGCGGTGTGTGTAGGCCCCGCCCGGGCGGCGGACAGCTATCTCAACCAGGATGCGCTGCTGACCGTGGCAAAGGCCGCGGGCTGTGACGCCGTCCACCCCGGCTACGGCTTTTTGTCTGAAAACGCGGACTTTTCCGACGCCTGCACCGCCGCCGGACTGACCTTCATCGGCCCCTCCGGGGAAACCATCCGGAAGGCGGGAAACAAATCCGCCGCCCGGGAGATCATGCGTGCCGCAGGTGTTCCGGTGACGCCGGGGTCTGATGGGACGGTGCACTCCGCGGAGGAGGCCCTGTCCGCCGCGGAGCGGGTAGGGTACCCCGTGCTGCTGAAGGCCAGCGCCGGAGGCGGCGGCCGGGGCATCCGCCGCTGTGACGGCCAGGAGGACCTGCCTGCTGCTTTCGCGGAGGCCCAGGCGGAAGCCCGGGCCTGTTTTGACAGCGATAAGATGTACCTGGAGAAGCTGGTGCTGCGTCCCCGGCACATTGAGTTCCAAATCCTGGCGGACTGCCACGGCAATGTGATCCACTTAGGAGACCGGGACTGCTCCATTCAGCGGCGGAACCAGAAGCTCATCGAGGAGGCTCCCGCCCGGTGCCTGACGCCGCAGCTGCGGCGGGAGATGGGCGAGGCCGCCGTCCAGGCAGCCCGGGCCGTGGGCTATGAGGGCGCCGGCACGGTGGAGTTCCTGCTGGACAGCGACGGAGGGCGCTTCTACTTTATGGAGATGAACACCCGCATCCAAGTGGAGCACGGCGTCACGGAGCTCATTACCGGCGTGGATCTGGTGCGCCAGCAGCTGCGGATTGCCTCCGGACTCTCCCTGGGTCTTGCCCAGGAGGATGTGAAGCTGGAGGGCCACGCCATTGAGTGCCGCGTCAACGCCGAGGACCCGGACCAGGACTTCCGGCCCTGCCCAGGCAGGGTGGAATTTCTGCACTTCCCCGGTGGGCCAGGGGTGCGGGTGGACTCCTGCCTGTACAGCGGCTGTATCCTGCCGCCGTACTATGACTCCTTAGCGGCCAAGCTGCTGGTCCATGCTCCCACCCGGCTGGAGGCGGTCCGCCGGATGCGCCGCTGCCTGGAGGAGTTCACGCTGGAGGGCTTCCCCACTAACGCGGAGCTCTCCTACGAGATTCTGTACCATCCTGTGTTCCTCCGGGGCAGCTGTACCACTGCCTTTTTGGACGAACATCTCAAAGAGCTGTTGGAGTTTAACCGGCAGCTGGCGGAGAAGGGGGACGAGACATGAACGGTGTCTTTGCCAAGCGGCGGGCCCGCCTGCTGGCCATGAAGGCCCTGCGTGACAGCTACGCCGCCGGAGAGAAGACTTTCACCTGTCCCCGCTGCGGCGGAGACAGTGACCGCAGGCGGGTGGCGCAGGCGCTCTACGTCTGCCCCAGGTGCGGACACCACCTTTCTCTGGGGGCATATTACCGCCTGGGCACCATCCTGGACCCCGGCTCCTTCCGAGAGCTGAACGCAAAGCTCTCCGCTGCGGACCCGCTGAAATTTCCAGGCTACCGGGAGAAGCTGGACGCCGCCCGGAGAAAGACGGGCCTTCAGGAAGCTGTGGTTACCGCCGCGGGTGCCATTGACGGGCGCAAGTGTGTTGTGGGCGTCATGGACAGCCGCTTTCTCATGGGCAGCATGAGCGCCGCCGTGGGGGAGAAAATCACCCTGGCCATTGAGTATGCCGCCAAAAACAGGCTGCCGCTGATTCTCTTTTCCGCCAGCGGCGGGGCACGGATGCAGGAGGGGATTTTGTCCCTGATGCAGATGGCCAAGACCAGCGCCGCCATTGCCCGGTTTTCCGAAAAGGGACTGCTGTTCATCTCCGTGCTGACAGACCCCACCACCGGCGGCGTCACCGCCAGCTTCGCCTCTCTGGGGGACGTCATCCTGGCGGAGCCGGGGGCCCTGATCGGCTTTGCCGGGCCCCGGGTGATCCAGCAGACCATCGGCGAGACGCTGCCGGAGGGCTTCCAGCGGGCGGAGTACCAGGATGAGCACGGCTTCGTGGACGCGGTGGTGCCCCGGAGCGAGCTGCGGGAGACTTTGTCCCGGCTGCTGCGGCTTCATGAGAGAGGAGGGCGGCAATGAGCGAACTGACTCCGGCCCAGCGGGTGACCGCAGCCCGTCACCCCCAGCGGCCCAATATCACCGACTATATCGGCACCCTGTTTACCGATTTCTTTGAACAGCACGGCGACCGTCTCAGCGGAGAGGACGGGGCCGTTTTGGGTGGGATTGCCCTATACCACGGACGGCCTGTCACCGTCATCGGCACCCGCAAGGGCCGGACGGCGGAGGAGAACATCAGGTGCAATTTCGGGATGCCCAGCCCCACCGGCTACCGCAAAGCCCTGCGGCTGATGCGGCAGGCGGAGAAATTCCGCCGCCCGGTCCTTACATTCATCGACACCTCCGGGGCCTATCCCGGCTTAGAGGCCGAGGCCCAGGGGCAGGGAGAGGCCATCGCCCGGAACCTCTTTGAGATGAGCCGCCTGACGGTGCCTGTTATCGCCGTGGTCACCGGAGAGGGCAACAGCGGAGGAGCCCTGGCCCTGGGCGTAGCCGACCGGGTGCTGATGCTGGAGAACGCCGTGTACGCCATTCTCTCTCCGGAGGGCTTTGCCTCTATTTTGTGGAAGGACGCCCAACGGCACGAGGAGGCCTGCGGCGTCATGAAGCTGACAGCCCCGGACCTCCTGGGCCTGGGGGTCATCGACGAGATCATCCCGGAGCCGGAGGGCGGCGCCCACCTGGCTCCCAGGGCTGTCCTGGGAGAGGTGGACCGCTGCCTCAGCCGCCATCTGGCGGAGCTTCTTCGCCAGAGCGGAGCGGCCCTGGCGGAGGGGCGGTATCAGAAATTCAGACGGATGGGCGCGAACATTCAAAAGGAGGATCCATGAACGGGATCAAGATCAAAGGCATGGGCCGATGTGTGCCGGAGCGGGTGGTCACCAACACAGATCTGGCGGAGCGGGTGGAGACCAGCGACGAGTGGATCACCAGCCGTACGGGTATCCGCCGCCGCCGCCACTGCACCGGGGAGACCCACAGCTCCCTTTGCGCCGGGGCGGCCCGGGCGGCGCTGGAGCGGTCCGGTATTTCGCCGGAAGAGATCGGGGCCTGTATCGTGGCCACGGTGACAGCGGACAATCTGGTGCCCTCCGCCGCCTGTGCGCTCCAGCGGGAGCTGGGCCTGCCCCGGGACATCCCCTGTTTTGACCTCAGCGCCGCCTGCACTGGCTTTCTCTTTGCGCTCCACACCATGGAGTGTCTGCTGAACGCCTCGCCCCGGAAATTCGGTCTGGTGGTGGGAGCGGATACCCTTAGCCGCGTCACCAACTGGGATGACCGGGGCACCTGCATCCTCTTCGGGGACGGGGCCGGGGCGGCGGTGGTGGAGTGCCGGGAGGGCTGGCCCTCCATCGCCGCGGAACTGGGTTGTCACGGAGACGGCCAGCTGCTGCGCCTGCCTGGCGTGGAGAGCGGGGAGCGGAGCCTGATCTCCATGGAGGGAACACGGGTTTTCAAGTTTGCCGTGGAGGCGGTGCCCTGGTGCATGGACCGGGTGCTGGAGCGAACCGGATATACTCTGGAGGATGTGGATTTCTTTGTCTTCCACCAGGCCAATGCCCGAATTATCGATCTGGCGGCCCGAAAGTACCGCATTCCGCCGGAGAAGTACTACAAGAATATCGCCGAGTATGGAAATACCTCCGCTGCCAGTATTCCCCTAGTGCTCAGTGAGCTGGAGGACATGGGCCGTGTGGGCCCCGGCTCCCGGACGCTGATCGTAGGCTTCGGCGGCGGCCTCACCTGGGGCGGCGCAATGGTGGAGTTTGCGGATTGACCGGTTTGCGGGTGTATTTCGGGATGGTGGAAATCAATGGGAGACCAGCGGGCAGACCGCCGTCTGCCCTCCGCTGATCTTTGGACTCTGCGATTCCACCGGACCGCCTGCTGGCGCACATCTGACGGAAAGTCAATTCCTGCTTTGGAGGAATGTTTGAAATGAAAAAACTGAATGAAATTTTAGGAACCGAGTTCCCCATCATCCAGGGCGGCATGGCCAATATCGCCACCGGCGAATTTGCCGCCGCCTGTTCCAACGCGGGGGCGCTGGGGGTTATCGGCACCGGCGGGATGCTGGAAGCCGGACTGCTGCGAAAGCAGATCCAAATCTGCAAGAGCCTGACAGATAAACCCTTCGGCGTAAATCTGATGCTGATGAACCCCTGCGCCGATGAGATGGCCAGGGTCATCGTGGAGGAGGGCGTCCGGGTGGTCACCACCGGCGCGGGCAACCCCGGCAGGTACATCCCCGCCTGGAAGGAGGCGGGGATCAAGGTCCTGCCAGTGGTGGCGGCAGCCGTGCTGGCCCGGCGTCTGGAGCGGTACGGGATTGACGCCGTCATCGCCGAGGGCGCGGAATCCGGCGGCCACGTGGGAGAGATGACCACCATGGCTCTGGTGCCCCAGGTCATGGACGCGGTGAATGTGCCTGTGGTGGCCGCCGGCGGCATTGCCTCTGGGCGGCAGATGGCGGCGGCCCTGGCCCTGGGGGCCTGCGGCGTCCAGGTGGGCACCTGTCTGCTGGCAAGCGAGGAGTGCCCCATCCATCAGAACTACAAGCAGGCCATTTTGAAGGCAAAGGACAGCGACACGGTGGTGACGGGCCGGTCTGTGGGCGGTCCGGTGCGGTGCCTGAAAAACAGGATGACCCGGGAGTACCTGGCCCTGGAGAAGCGGGGCGCCACGTTGGAGGAATTGGAACGTGTGACCCTGGGGGGCCTCCGCCGGGCGGTATTTGACGGCGACATGGATGCCGGCAGCGTCATGGCCGGCCAGGTGGCGGGAATGCTCCATGAGATCAGGCCCCTGCGGCAGATATTTGAGGAGCTGCATCAGGGCGGAAAGGCCGTTTTGGAGTCGGTGAACCGGGAATGGCAGTGACCATCCGGGGAAGGACGCTGCCCATCCCCATTTTACAGGGCGGTATGGGCGTGGGCGTCAGCCTGGACCGCCTGGCGGGGGCAGTGGCCGCTTGCGGCGGAATGGGCACCATCTCCACCGCCGCCTGCGGCTTTGACGAGCCGGACTATGCGCAGGACCCCAATGGTT
>NZ_CAJULS010000082.1 GCF_910587525.1 uncultured Oscillibacter sp.
TTGGGGGCCGCTTAAAATTTTTTATATTTTTTCGCATTTACTCTTGACATTTGCCACCACACAGTCCTGAGCATCCTCCGCCTGCAGAGACACCCCCCTGTCAATCTCATCAATGGCCCCCAGGATTCTGTCGCTGGATTCCATCAGCTGCTGGGTGCTGCTTCCCACCTGTCCGGAGGTCTGCTGCACCGTCCACACCACGCTCTGCACTTCCTGAATCAGGGCTTTCATGCTGGTAATCATATGAGACAGGCTTCGGGCGATCTGACCGAACTCGTCTTTTCTCTTAAGAGTCACCTGCGCCGTAAAATCTCCCCTGGATACCTTGTCCAGGGGCCTGGTGATCTCTGTCACGCCTCTGCTTAGCGTTCCGGACAGGAAGATGCACATCGCAACGGCAATCACCAGCGCTACCAACACCATGAGATATGTAATGGTCTGTATGCTGCCCGTATTCCCCAGGAACTGGCTGGTAGGCACCAGCGTGATCAGCATGGCTCCGGTGGAACCGATGCGGGAGTAAGCAAACACATAGGGCCTGCCCTGAAAGCGGATTTCCCTGTAGCCATCGGCCGCCTCTGCCTCAATCGCCTGCCGGTAAGCCTCCATCTGGCTGAATGACGGCGCTTCCTCCTGCGTCCCGCCGCCGCAGTATACCGTCTCATTTCCGTCCGGAGCCACAAACGCGGCATAACTGCCCTCACCGTTGTCCAGTTCTGCCAGGGCATTGTAGACGGTGCTCTTGTCAATGTCCACAACCAGGATCATATTGGTTTTCATGTTCACCTTGCGCCACATGCTGATGGCATAATCGGAACTGTTGAACTTGTCATCCTCCTGATACACGGCCTGCTCCAGAAAAGGATGCCTGCCCAGATACCCCCACTTGTCCGAGGATGCGTCGATCTGCTGCCCCTCCGCAGAGGCGATAAATTCCTCATAGGTTCCCATGCCCAGCGTCACGGGCGTAGTGGTCAGCCCCGTGGCCACATCGCTGATCAGATACACATGATATACAAAATCGGATATGCTTTTCAAGCTCAAAATTTTGGAACTCACCTCACCCTTGGCAGTGGTCTGCTCCTTGGTCAGGGCAGAGACATCCAGCTTGGGATTGAGATAATAGGCGGCGCACTCCTCCATGGAGATAATCTCCAGCATCTGGTTGTCTACCTGCTGCAGCCCCAACTCCAGATAGCTCCCCTTGGCGGAGACCGTATCTGTCATGGAGGCTTTCACCTCCTGGCTTACCACACTCTTGGCCACCGAATAGGAGACTGTTCCCACCAGGAAAATCATGATGATCAGGATCACAAAAGCCCCTATCATCTTTACCATCAGGCTGTTAGGAGAAATTCTGCGTCCGGCGGTTCTGCCTGTCCCCGCCCCCTTTTCCCCTGGGGCTGAAATTTCTCCTGCAGACTTGGACGCCTTCGGTACCTTGGACGCTCTCGGCGGCTTGGGCGCTCCTGCTGCTTCAGGCGCTTTCGGTGCTCCAGGCAGCTTGGTTTTTTTCGGCGCCTTTCCCTGCTGCTTGTCAATAGGCTTCTCTTTTGCTTTTCCCATAATGATTCCCCCGTTGCTTTGGTCAAATGGCTGCGTTTTGCGCAATTTGCACTCTGGTAAACTTCCGATAAGCCGACACCGATTCCGCCCTGCCGCTTTCCCGTCGGGCCGCGTTGCGATCAGGAAACGTTTCTACTGCAAAGTCTCCTTTTCCCGCTCTGCCCGTGAAAAATCCTCCTGCAGAATTTTACAGGGTATAAAGATGTGAGCATACTGGATTGGTAAATATTAAGTTCAGTTTACCATCCCGTCAAAAGTATGTCAATGAAAAAGGCTGTTTTTTTCTCAAATTTAATTTATTTTTTGTTACATTTTACTCTTGCTTTTACTCATCTATTTACCCAATAATTTACTCTCATTTTTAACTAACTGACCATATTGAAAAGGAGCCTTCACACAGCGCCTTTTTTGCTTGTATTTGCCTGATATACATAGTATTATAACTTCTATAAAGAGTCGGAAACGTTTTTACCGTCGATTCCGGAAGGGCCTCTCACCGGAATCATCTGAACTGTACATCCAAAAAATATGCCAAACGAAAACAGGAGGAATCATCATGAGCAATCAAACTGCCTGGCTGGACAAAGCCGTATTCTACGAGATCTACCCCCAATCCTTTTGTGATACTAATGCCGACGGCATCGGGGACATTCCCGGTATTATCGGGAAGCTGGACTATATCAGGGACCTGGGCTGCACCGCCCTCTGGCTTAACCCCTGTTTCCTTTCCCCCTTCGGAGACGCGGGCTACGATGTGGAGGACTATTACACGGTGGCTCCCAGGTACGGCACCAACGAGGACCTGGCCAATCTGTTCCGGGAAGCCCATAAACGGGACATGCATGTGCTGCTGGACCTGGTTCCGGGTCATACGGCAGTGACCCATCCCTGGTTCCGGGAATCCATGAAAGCAGAAAAGAATGCGTATTCGGACCGCTATATCTGGACGGACAGTATCTGGGAGGAGCCCCAGGGCATGGGCTGCATCCGGGGAATATCCTCCCGGGACGGTTCCTGCGCCGTGAACTTCTTCTCCCATCAGCCCTCTCTCAACTACGGTTTCTACAGGCCCGACCCGGACTGCAAATGGCAGCAGCCCATGGACGGCGAGGGACCCATGGCCACCCGGGAAACACTGAAAGACATTATGAGTTTCTGGCTGAAAATGGGCTGTGACGGCTTCCGGGTGGATATGGCAGGCTCCCTGGTAAAGCAGGATGAAGAATGTAAGGGAACCATCGCCCTGTGGCAGGATATCCGTCAGTTCCTGGACAGGGAATTCCCCGGAGCCGTCATGGTCTCCGAGTGGGGAGAACCCGACAAATCCCTGGTAGCCGGTTTCCACATGGATTTCCTGCTGCATTTCGGCCCCTCTCACTACAACGATCTGTTCCGCTGCGACGAACCCTATTTTTCCAGAAGGGGCAGGGGCAGCGCCAGGGAATTTGTGGCCGCTTACCGGGAAAATTATGCGAAAGTGGGCGGAAAAGGACTCATCTGTATCCCCTCCGGGAACCATGATATGGACAGACTGGCCCGCCGCCTGGATCAGGAAGAGATGAAGATTGCCTTCGCCTTTCTGCTCTCCATGCCCGGCGCGCCCTTTATCTACTATGGAGATGAAATCGGGATGCGCTATGTGGAGAACCTGGTCTCCGTGGAAGGCGGATATGGCAGGACCGGCTCCCGCAGCCCCATGCAGTGGAACAAAGGAGTGAACGCCGGTTTTTCCGCCGCCGCCAAAGAGAAACTTTATATTCCCCAGGATGAGAGCGGGGATCGCCCCGACGCGGAGAGCCAGTCCGCAGATCCCTGTTCCCTGCGAAGCGAAATCAAGCGGCTTATGGCGCTGCGTCAGAAGCATCCCGCGCTGCAGAACAAAGGGGATATCACTTTCGTCTCCGACGGATATCCCCTGGTCTATAAACGGTCTTACGGCGGTCAGAGCATCACAGTAGTGATTCACCCCGCCGATGAAAAAGCGGCCGTACCCGACGTGGGCGGCTCCATCCTGTACAAGCTGGGCGCAGCCCTGCGTCTGGAAGGAGGCACGCTCCATATGGACGGCCCCGCCGCTGTCTTTATTGAGAAATAAAAACGGCCCCTCACTTCATCTCGTTGGCCATCTGATACAGATGGCAGTAAATTCCGTCCAACTCCATCAGCTGCTCATGGCTGCCCTCCTCGGTGATCCCCTCCTCGGTGAGCACCAGGATGCGGTCACTGTTGCGTATGGTGGAGAGGCGGTGGGCCACCGTCAGCGTGGTGCGTCCCTCGGACAGCGCCGCCAGAGACTTGGCCACCTCGTACTCGCTCTCGTTATCCAGCGCCGATGTGGCCTCGTCCAGAATAATGATGGGCGCGTCTTTCAGAAACATGCGGGCGATGCTGATCCGCTGTTTCTGTCCGCCGGAGAGTTTCACCCCCCGCTCACCGATATAAGTGTCGTAGCCGTCCTTGAGGCCCATGATAAATTCATGGGCTCCGGCTCTGCGGGCAGCCTCCTCCACTTCCTGCCGGGAAGCCTCCATCCGTCCGTACACAATGTTCTCATAGACCGTGCCGGAAAACAGATATACTTCCTGCTGTACCACCCCGATACTGCGGCGCAGGCTCTTCAGCGTCAGCCCTTTGATATTTTTCCCGTCCAGATAAATCTCGCCTCCGGTCACATCATAGAACCGGGGAATCAGATTGCACAGCGTGGTCTTGCCGCCTCCGGAGGGACCCACCAGGGCCACCTTCTCCCCGGGCCTGATACGCAGGTTCAGATTGCGGAATACCTGATTGTGGTCATCGGGATACTCAAAACTTACATTCTCAAACACAATGTCGCCCTGGGGGGCCTTCAAGTCCACGGCTCCCGGCTCATCAAAGATATCAATATCCGCGTCCATGATCTCCAGAAAGCGCTCAATCCCCGTCATGCCCCGCTGGAACTGCTCGGCAAATTCAATAATCCGTCGCACCGTGGCAATGAAGGTGGACACATACATCACATAGGCCACCAGATCGCTGGGCCGGATGGTTCCCCGAATCACGAAAAGCCCGCCTGCCACGATGGTCACCAGATACATCAGACCGTCAAAAAGCCTGGTGGAACACTGAAAAAGTCCCATGTAGCGGTAACTGCGCTTTTTGATCTGATAAAATTTCCGGTTGTCCTGCTCAAACTTTTCGTTCTCCACATGTTCGTTGGCGAAGGCCTTCACCACCTTCTGCCCCAGCAGACTGTCCTCGATCCGGGCGTTCAGTTCTCCCACCTGCTGCCGCTGCTGGCGGAACAACGCCCGCAGCCGGAAATTGATCCTGCTGCACACCACCACCATCACCGGAATGACGCAAAAGATAAACAGCGTCAGAGGTACATTGATGGTACACAGAATGATAAAGGAGGCTGCCCCCTTGATCCCGGCGATAAAGAATTCCTCCGGGCAGTGATGGGCAAACTCCGTCACATCAAACAAATCGTTGGTGATGCGCCCCATGATCTGCCCCACCTTGGTGTTGTTATAATAGGTGTTGGACAGCTTCTGCAAATGCCCGTAGGCGTCCCGGCGCATATCCGTCTCTATATCCACCCCCATCACATGACCGGTATAGGCCATATAATAGTAAGCCGCCGCGTCAATCAGCCGCAGTGTCAGGTACAAAAGCCCCAGTCCTCCCACGGTGCGCACCGTCAGCATCGCCAGGTCCTCCATGGCCTGGTTGGTGATATGCCGGATAATCAGCGGCAGCACGATCTCGCAGATGGTGGTCAGGGCCGCGCAGAACAGGTCCAGACAGAGCACTTTCACATGGGGTTTATAGTAGGGCATAAACCGTTTAATCAGTACCGATGATTTATATTTTCTTTTCTCCATTTTCATCCTCTCCCTAAGTGCAGGCTTTCTCCCCGGGTTGTTTTCAGGCCGCCGCCTGCGCCTCCTGCTTCAGCAGCACCGCCAGTTTCTTCTGCATGAATGAGATCACCGGCCCCAGGAAAAACGCCACTCCCAGCGTCACGATACCCACATCCCCTCCCAGTGCGAATCCCGCCGCCATAAAAGAGATATCCCAGATCATGCGGATGGCCTTGAAGGGAATCTTTTTGCATTTATGGGAGATGATAAAAGGCATGGCGTCATAGGGGGAAGAACCCAGTCCCGCCGTCATATAAGTGGAGGCTCCCAGGACGAATACGATCAGCACCGGAACCAGCAGCCCCCAGCGCACCGGCTGGGAAGCGAAAAAGCCCTGGGGCAGCACACTGTCCCAAATCCATCCGAAGAAATCCGATATGTACCCCAGAAACACCATATTGCCGATGGTGCCGAATCCGATATAACTCATGTCAAACCGCAGCACAAAGACAAATGTCACCAGATGGCACAGCAGCTGGGCCGTGCCAAAGCTGATGGGCAGGTAGTTGATCACCCCCTGGGTCAGGCAGGAACAGGGATCCGTACCCAGCGCCAGCCGGATCAGCAGGGACAGACCAAAACCCTGTACTGTCACCCCGGTTATCATCATCGCCAGCCGCGTCCAGAATTTCGGCGGCCTGGCAAAACAGGTCATTTTCATAATAGTCCTCCTTGTACTTCTCTCTCCGGGCCTTTGCAGTCTGCGCCCGCTTTCATTATACCCCGGGCTATTCCGTTTCACAATACGTATTTTAACAGAAGTCTGCCGAAAAGAAATGTCCTGCTAAAGGATTTTGTGCAGAAAGAATACTTGAAACGCCCATACACTTGTGATAAAATCCCTTATACCAAAGTTCCCGCTGTTCCCAGGACTGTATCCCGGGAAAACGGTTCCTGATAAGAAATTCACCATATGAAATATGTAAAAAAGGATAACCGATATGACACCACTATCATCAAAAAGACTGTTTCTATTTGATATTGACGGAACCATCGCAGTAGGGGATACACTGTATCCGGGCACGCGCGATCTGCTGGACTATATTCGGTCCGTGGGCGGCGCCGCCTACTATATCACCAACAACTCCACCCGGAGCAATGGGGATTATGTAAAAAAATTTCGGGAAGTTTTTGACTTGGAGACCAACGAGAGCCAGTTTGTCACATCCGGGTATATGACCCTGCGCCATCTGCAGGAGCATCATTCCGGGGATAAAATCTATGTGCTTGGCACAGCCTCCTATATCGCCGAGCTGCGTAAAAACGGACTGCATGTGACCGAAGAAGCACAGGAGGATGCCGCCTGCGCCGTGGTGGCATATGACAGCGAGCTTACCTACGAAAAACTGGTCAAAGCCTGCCGGCTGCTGTCCCTCACGGACATCCCTTTTTATGGCACCAACCCGGACCTGTGCTGCCCCATAGACTTCGGCTTTATCCCGGACTGCGGTTCCATCTGTCAGATGATCACCGCCTCCACCGGCAAAGCCCCCCGCTACCTGGGCAAACCCAATCCCCAGGTGGTGGCCCTTTGTCAGGCAGACAGCGGATATACGGCAGAACAGACCCTGGTGGTGGGAGACCGGCTCTACACGGATATCGCCTGCGGACTGAACGCAGGGGTGGACACCTGTGTCCTTTACACAGGAGAGGCCACCCCCGAAGAGGTGGCCCGCACCCAATATAAACCTGCTTACGCCTTTGCTGATGTACAGAAGCTGCTGGAAGCCTGCCGTGGATGAAAAAATATGCTGTCCGGGGGTAAGATCCCCGGTTTAGTCTGTTAATATCCCAGCCTCTGCAGCACGTCCTGGGCCTTTTCATTGCCCTGCTCCGCCGCCTTGGTAAACCACTCCACAGCCTCGGGCACATCCTGAGATACCCCCAGCCCCTTGAGATACATGACTCCCATCATATACTGGGCGCTGGAATTGCCCTGGGCCGCCGCCTTGCCATACCACTTCACGGCCTGTTTGTAATTCATTTCCACACCCCGTCCGTTTTTGTAGCAGACTCCAAGATTAAACTGGGCGTCCGTATGCCCCTGGGCGGCGGCTTTTTTGTACCATGTCACAGCCTTTTCTTCGTCCTGTTCCACACCTTCCCCTTTTTCCAGACAATAGCCCAGGCTGAACTGCGCATTGACATTGCCCTGTTTCGCGGCTTTTCTATACCATTTTACTCCCTGGGCGTCGTCTGCCTCCACGCCGATGCCGTTCCGATAGCAGACTCCCAGGCAGTACTGCGCGGAAGCGTCTCCCTGTTTGGCGGCTTCCGTATACCACCTGACCGCTTCTGTATCGTCCTCTTCCACACCCCGCCCGCTGTAATAGCATTCCGCCAGAATGAACTGGGCATCCACATCCCCCTGCAGGGCCGCCTCGGTATACCACCGAACCGCCTCGGCAAGATCCTGTTTCACCCCTTTTCCCTTATCATAGCAATACCCCAGACCAAACTGAGCGCCGGCATGACCCTGCTGAGCCGCTTTGCCGTACCACTGCACTACCTGGGCATCGTCCTGCTCCACCCCCTGGCCATGCTCATAACAGACGGCCAGGGCAAACTGAGCCAGGGCATGACCCTGCTCCGCCGCCAGAGCATACCACCGGGCCGCTTTTTCCTCATCCTCTTCCACGCCGCTGCCATTTTCATAATAATATCCCAGGTTGTGCTGGGCAGGGGCATACCCCTGCTCCGCCGCTTTCTCACACCACAGGGCTGCTTTCTCCTCATCCAGTTCCACCCCATTGCCCTGATCATACAGCACGGACAGATTGTATTGGGCCTTGGCGTCTCCCTGCTCCGCCGCCAAGGCATACCACTGGGCCGCTTTGCCATAGTCCTGCTCCACACCTGTTCCCTGTTCACAGTTGACCCCCATATTGTACTGGGCAACAGCCAATCCCTCCAGAGCCGCCTTCTCACACAGCCGGGCTGACAGAACGCTGTCCCGAGCCACTCCCTCTCCCTTGTCGTACAGATCGGACAGGGCAAGCAGGGCATCCGCATCCCCCTGGCCGGCCGCTTTCTCAAACCACTGCAGGGCTTTGGCATAATCCTGTTTCACTCCCTGGCCGTCCTTATAGATCATACCCAGACTATACTGGGCGTCCAGATCTCCAAGCAGGGCTGCTTTTTCATACCACTCGAAAGATTTCTTATAGTCCTGCTCCACTCCCGTCCCGTGGCTGTAGCAATAACCCATATGATACATGGCTCCCCTATTGCACATCTCAGCGGACTCTTTATATAATTCTACCGCTATGGCATAGTCCTGCTCCACGCCGTTCCCATAGTAATAGCAGGTTCCCAGATTAGATATGGCATAGGGAGAGTTTTTCTCCGCAGCCTCCTCAAAATATTTCACCGCCCGGTGGTAGTCCTGCGTAACTCCCTGACCATTATAATAACAGCCTCCCAGCGCGCACAGCGCGTCCTCGTCTCCCTGGGCGGCAGATCTTTCATACCATTCTATGGCCTTGCCGTAATCCCGTTCCACTCCCACACCGTTGGCATAGCACTGGCCCAGGCAGTACTGGGCGCATTCATGGCCCTGCCGGGCCGCAGCCTCATACCATTTCACCGCCTCTGCCGTATCTATGGGAACGCCCTTACCATGTTCATAGCAGATCGCCAGGTTCTGCTGGGCATCCGCATCGCCCCCCTCCGCGCCTTTTATGTACCAGTACACGGCTTTCTCCCAATTCTGTTCCACCCCCTGGCCCTCGTCGTAGCAATATCCCAGGCTGCGCTGTGCAGCTGCGTTCCCCTGGGCCGCCGACTTTTCAAACCATGCCACTGCGGTGGTAAAATCCTTGGGGGCATAGACACCCCACTTGTAGCAGTTCCCCATCATATCCTGTGCCAGCGCATAACCCGACTCTGCGGAGATCCGGCATTTCTCCACGTCAAACCCATGGTCCTCCCACGTCAGATCATACTTGATGACATCGTTTTCCCCAGCCATTTCCATACTCCTCCTTCTCAAGCTCAGATCCTGTATATCCCTGCTTCCATCCCGTTCATTTATAGTTTCCGTCCGGGTTTTAACGCCCTGCCGCCTGGTAAAACCGACACTGCAGATACCGGCAGGCTGTCCGGGCTGCAGGCATGATTTCATTATACCCAATCCGCCTGTCTATGGCAAGTCATGTCTGTGCCATGCCCTGGTGGCCCTTGCGCTGCTTTAACCAATGCCATATGCTGTTGCCTTTCCCCGATACCGTATGCTACTATCTTTCTCCGATGCCGCATACTACTGCCTTTCCCCGATGCCACATGTTGTCTCTCTGTCAGTTTTCCGCTTTTACAGAACCCCTTCCAGCACCCGCAGAACATTGGCGTAAAATATCTTGTCAAGCTGCCTCTCGGTAAATCCGCTTTGCTTCAGCGCCTCCCAAAGTTTTCCCATGGACTGTGCGCCGGGCAGAGCCTGGTTGGTGTCGATGCCGTCAAAATCAGAGCCCAGCCCCAGGCAGTCTTCCCCGCCCACCCGGAGGATATGCCGGGCATGGGCCGTCACATCCTCCAGTCTGCCGGGATTTTTCTCCCCCTCCGGCACAGTGCGCAGGAAATCCGCGCAGAAATTCAGTCCCATAACGCCGCCCCGCTCCGCCAGGGTGCGGATCATTTCGTCTGTCAGGTTCCGCACGCAGGGACACACCGCCCGGGCGTTGGAATGACTGGCCACAAAGGGCCTGCCACAAACCTCCGCCACATCCCAGAATCCCTTGTCCGAAAGATGGGAGACATCCACCAGCATACCCAGTTCCCCCATTCTGGCCACAAAGTCCCTGCCCCTGTCTGTCAGACCATGCAAGGTATCCGGCAAGAACAGGGATGGATACCCCTGCCGGATATCCAGGGCATTGATATTGGGATGGCCCAGTTCATTGGGAAAGTTCCAGGTCAGGGTCAGCATCCTCACCCCCATGTCATACAACTCCTCCAGGCGATCCAAACTGCCGCCGCAGACCCCGCCTTCCTCCACGGTGAGCAATGCCCCCACCTTCCCCGTCCGGCGGCATTGTTCCAGGTCTTTGGCGCTTTCCACCGATTGCAGCAGCTTCCCGCAGCATTCCAATTCCTGCCGGTAAACCCGATGCAGCTCCCGCACCTCCTCCCAGGCCAGATCTGGTCGGGACACGGACGGCTGTTCTCCCTGCTCCCGAAGAGCCCCGCAGCCCCGAAGGCTCACAAACAGGGCAAAGCACTGGAGCAGATAGCCGCTGTCTTTAAGCCGCCGGGCATCTATGTGCAGAGTATTTTCCTCCAGACGGCAGGCTTCGCCCTCCAGAGCCCGCCGATGACGGATCTCACTGATGGTGTCACAGTGCATGTCAGTAATCATTTTGCTCCTCCTATTTTAGTTCCGCATATTCCCTTCTACCACACGGTACCCATGATCCGTATGCAGCCGCTTCGTCGTCTGCATACGGATCAGTGTGCTATCC